>JAJFUP010000015.1 GCA_021372395.1 Deltaproteobacteria bacterium | reverse complement strand
GCGTCGTAGGAGTGCTGCTTGTCCCTAACCGCATGCGCATGGGTGTTGCACACCTTTGCGCACTTGCCGCAGGCATTGCACAAGGCGTCGTCTACCCTGGCGAGGAAGTGGGGCGCTGCGAGCGAGATGCCCCCCCCGTAGCAGTTGACGTACTCCATGTAGTGGCAGCAGCAGTCGCAGCACGTGCAGATGGCGTTCGAGCTCGCAGGCACGAGGTTAGCCGACATGAAGACGAGGTTCTTCTCCCAGCGGTCCTGCACGATGTCCCGCATCTCCTCCCTGCTGACGAGGCGGCCGTTGCCGTTTTCCTCGATGTTTTCGGCAAAGCTGCCGAACATGAGGCACCCGTCCTGCGCGTTCGACCGGGAGCAGTCGTGGCCCGTAAAGGCCTGTGACTGCCTGCACTGGCAGACATTGAGCACCCCGAGCTTGTCGTGGGAGGCGATCATCTCGCTCATGAGGTCGGCATCCACCACGCGGCTTACGCTCTCAAGCGTTGCCTGCACCGGGATGTTGCGGATGAACGGCGCGGGTGCGGTGCTGTACCGGCTCGTGTACCCGGTGGCGAACAAAGCGGTGATGAGCTCTGCGTACCTCCTGTGCCACGCCGAGTCCCTCCCGTCCATGAGCAGGTACTCGAACATGCCGGGGATGAGCGGCAGAAGCGCGTAGCCCCTGTCCGAGGAGGCGATCACCCGCCGCTGGGCCATGGCCTCGAGGAGGGGCGCGATCTCACGGGGGCTTAAGCCCGCCCTGCGGGCGATCTTCTTGATGGGCCCGGGCAGGTAGAAGGGCAGGTGCCTGGCGATGCGGGCTTCCTCGGGGCTGAAGAGGTGGCAGACGAGATCTTGCAGCTCGTCGCTCATGGGCGGCCCCAGGAGCCTGACCGAGGAGAACACCCGCGCAAGGGCTTTCTGCTCGGGGTGTGCCGTGGATCTGGAGATTTCTGTGCTCATGCGTTCACCTCCGGACATCTTTCAGGCCCTTTCTTCCGTGTTCGGCCCTCGTACTGCACAAGCAGCTCACGTATGTATCTATGCCTGAATATGGTGCAATACGCAAAGAACATATTGCGCGGCATCATGCTCATACGCATGGTGTCAGCAGAGTGTTATTCCGCATGCTTTTCGACCCTGCACAGGAGGGCCTTGATGGGCACCGAGCCGGTCACCGGGCACAACGGTTCATCGGCCGTGATCATGTTGATGTTGAGGGTCTTCCAGCCGTCCTTCACGCCGTACCAGTAGCCGTGCGGGGAGTGGACCACAAGGGGGTGCAGGTCGTCGCAGTACCGGGCCTTGATCTCCACCCGGCCCCGGGGCGAGGCCAGAAAGACCCACTCGCCGTCGGCGATGCCGAGCTTTTCCGCGGTGTCGGGGTGGATGTCCAGCTCCGGGTCGGGCGAGCGTCTCTTCAGCGACGCGATGTTCCGGTGGGAGGAGTGGTAGTACACGAGGTTCCTGCCTCCCGTGGTGAGGATCAGAGGGTATTCCTTCAGGAGCTCCGGGGTGCTCACCGGCCCTTCGTCCGGCTCCCGGAAGTCGGGCAGCGGCGGTATGCCGAGCAGGCTTAAGTACTCCGCACAGAGCTCCACCTTGCCCGTGGGGGTCCGGAACTTCCCGAATTTTTCGTACCCCCTGTAGGTGATGGGAGTGGAGAACCAGCCGGCCTTTTTCAGGTCCTCGAAGGTCATGCCCAGGGGTTCGAGGCGGTAGTCCAGGGTCTCCTGCACCGAGGCCCAGTAGCCCCGGAGGTTCATCTTCCCGGCCAGGTCCACGAGGATCTGCTTCTCGTCCCGGCACTCCGGGAGGGGCTCGACGGCCTTGACCTGGCTCATCACGTGGTTCTTCATGAGCAGGTCCTCGATTTCGTCGCGTTCTGCCCAGTGGGCGGGCGGCAGGATCACGTCGGCAAGCTCGGTGGTGGGGGTGTGGAAGTAGTCCACGGCAAAGAGGAAGTCGAGCGAGCTCAGCGCCTTCCTTACGTGCATCGAGTTCGGGTAGGCGCACACGCTGTTGTTGGCGAAGAGGCCCATGGCCCTGACAGGGTAGGGTCTGCCCTCCTCGATGGCAGGCCAGACCACCTGGGGCGGGCAGGGGATGGGGATGTGGGCGAGGAGGGGAAAGCGCTCCAGGCCGAGCATTTTGACCGCCTGCTCCTTGGGGAGGTTCAGGTACGCGCTGAAGTCGGGCCCGTAGCAGGAGCGTTTCCTGGTGGGAGGCGCGCAGTTGAGGTTCCCCCCCTTTGCCTCCAGGTTGCCCGTGATGGCGGCCAGGATCGTCAGCGCCCGGGTCAGGTCGAAGGCATCGTTGGCCTGGCACACGCCCCCCATGCCCGGGCCGATGCTCGCGGGCCTGGTGCTTCCGAAGGCAGTGGCAGCTGCCGTTATCTCCTCTGCCGCAAGCCACGTGATCCCGGCGCAGCGCTCCGGCGTAAAGGACGATACGTGCTCGCAGAGCTTGTCGAACCCCGAGGTCCATTTTTCTACGAACTCCTTGTCGAAGAGGCCCTTGGCGATGATGATGTGGATGAAGCACAGGACGAGCGCGACATCCGTTCCCGGCCGTATGCGGAGCCAGTGGTCGGCCATCCTGGCGAGCCTGGTGCCCCGGGGGTCGACGACGATGAGCCTGGCCCCGGCCTTCAGTCCCTGGTTGAGGTCGTGCATGTAGAGCCCGGGCCAGGATGCCTCGGGGTTGTGGGCCCACAGGAGGATGCAGGAGCTGTTGGCGTAATCCGGGTCCACGAGGCCGAAGCCGCACGTGGCGGCGCTGCCGAGCACGATGGGCCCGCCGCTCATGTTGGAAGG
>JAJFUP010000061.1 GCA_021372395.1 Deltaproteobacteria bacterium | reverse complement strand
CTGACCTCGTGGGCCACGGACCTCATGACCGGCAACTTCTTTCTCATCACCTGCCCGTATCTGTTCGAGCTCAATACCGTGGCCTATTTCGGCCTCATACGGAACCGCCACTCGTACACGACGGTTGCCCGGATCAGGGAGACGACGCAGGTGCTGCTCGACACGTACAACACCGACGGGCAGTTCTATGTGCAGCCGCTCAAGGTATGGAACCGGTACTCCCACTCCATGTTCCTTCCCCACCTGGAAAAGGGGGAGAAGTACATACCGCTGACGAGCAGCGTGGACGCGGCCCGGCTGTTCACCCACATGTCCCGGTTTTCCGAGAGCTCCCGGAGGTCGCTCGACTACTGGGACAGGCTTTTCATCGGGGCGGAGGACATGCTCGCGAGCGGGGCCGGCCCCGAAGAGAACGCGAGGATGGTCGAGCTGCTCTGCGAGATCATGGTGACGAAAGACCCCCGCATGGCCGATCTGGTGAAGAGCTTCCTGGGCCTGGAGGACATGCTCGACATCAAGGCCAGGCTCATCGGCTCCGGCTTTATCGGAGGCAAGACCGTGGGACTGCTGCTCTCCCGGAAGATCCTTTCACAGGACAAAGAAAACGAGTGGTCGAAAATACTCGAGCCCCACGATTCCTTCTTCATCGGGTCCGATGTTTTCTACTCCTACCTCGTGAACAACGGGTGCTGGAAGCTCCGCATGGAGCAGAAGACACAGGAGTGCTACTACTCGCTCGCCCCGACCCTGGCAGAGAAACTGCGGACAGGGGCCTTCCCGGAAGAGATCAAGGAGCACTTCTTCCAGGTCATCGAGTACTTCGGCCAGTCTCCCATCATCGTACGCTCGAGCTCGCTGCTGGAGGATTCCTTCGGGAATGCCTTTGCCGGCAAATACGAGAGCATCTTCTGCGCGAACCAGGGTACCCCGGAGGAGCGCTTCGCCAAGTTCGAAGACGCGGTGAGGCGGATCTTCGCCAGCACCATGAACGAGGACGCGCTCACCTACCGCTGCCAGCGGGGCCTGGAACTGCAGGACGAGCAGATGGCGCTTCTGGTGCAGCGGGTGTCGGGGTCGAACCGGAAGCACTATTTCTTCCCGGATATCGGCGGAGTAGGGGTTTCGTACAACACCTTTGTCTGGAAGACGGGGATGGACTCCAAGGCAGGCATGCTCCGGATGGTCTTTGGGCTCGGAACCAGGGCGGTGGATCGGGTGGAGGGCGACTACCCCCGTCTGGTGGCGCTCGACGACCCCCTTTCCCGGCCCTTTGCAGGCATGGACGACATGAGGGTCTTTTCCCAGCATGAGGTCGATCTCATCAACACCACGGACAACGCGCTCCAGACGAAGTCCCTGTTCGAGCTCCTCAAGGAGAAGCTCGACATCCCGCTGGGGCGTATCGCGGTGTTCGACGACGAGACGACGCAGCGGATCAGGGATCTCGGCAGGAAGGAGGAGTCGTGGATCATCACCTTCGACGACCTCCTGACCAGTACCGATTTTGCCGGAGTCATGCAGCGGATGCTCAAGACCCTCGAGAAGTACTACGATTATCCCGTGGACATCGAGTTTACCGTGAACTTCACGGACGACGGCGGATTCCAGGTGAACCTGGTACAGTGCAGGCCTCTCCAGACACTGGGAGAGGAAAAGCCGGTGGAGTTTCCCGAGACAGTGCCTGAGGACCGGGTCCTCTTCGGCATGGACGGCAATTTCATGGGCGGGAGCATCTCCCGGACCATCAGCAGCCTCATCCTGGTTGACGGACCGGCGTACAGCGAGCTTCTCCTGCAAGAGAAGTACGAGGTGGCCCGCATCGTCGGCAAGCTGAACAAGCTCATCAGGAACCGGGAGGAAGAGCCCACCATGCTTCTGGGCCCCGGAAGGTGGGGGACCACCACCCCGTCTCTGGGCGTGCCGGTGCATTTCTCCGAAATAAACAACATGGCCGTGCTCGGGGAGATGGCCTCCCTCGAGAAGGGGAGCCTCATGCCCGAGCTCTCCTACGGCACGCATTTCTTCCAGGACCTGGTGGAGAACAATATCTTTTTCGTGGCGATCTTTCCCTGGCGGGAGGGGGTCACCCTGAGAACGGAATGGCTCGATCCGTTCAGGAACCGGCTCCCCGAACTCCTGCCCGACTACGAGAGCTTTTCAAAGGTCGTGAAGGTCTATGACATGAGCGCAGAGAACCTTCGCATCATCGCGGACGTGGTCCTGCAGAGGATCGTCTGCTACCGTGACAGCCAGTGAGAAAAGGCATCTGAAAGGGAAGACATGATACCGTTTACGTATGATGATCTCGAGGTGCTCCACGATCTTGCGAGGATCCTCGCATCCCAGCACGACCTCAGGGACCAGCTCGAAAAGATGCTCCACGAGCTGAGCACCCGCACCGGCATGAACCGCGGCATGATATCCATCCTCGACCGCGATACGGGTGAGGCGATCCTGGACGTTGCCCACGGCGTCGATATCGACGGCATGGAGATCGTCTACAAGCCGGGCGAGGGGATCACCGGCCAGGTGGCGCAGACGGGCAAGCCAATGGTCGTCGCCAACATGGGAAAAGAGAAGCATTTTCTCGACAGGACCGGGGCACGAAGATACCTGAACCGGTCCGAGCTCGCCTTTATCTGCGTCCCCATCATCTACGACGAGAAGGTGGTGGGCGTTCTCTCGGCCGACAAGGTGGCCCACGAGGTGGACAACCAGGACTACGAGATCCAGCTCCTCTCCGAGGTGGCGGCGCTCATCGCCAAGGCCGTTCACATGCGCGCCGTCGAGGAGGAAAACCGGAAGCTGAGGAACATCCTGGGCCGCACCCAGCGTCCTTCGGACCAGATCATCGGAAACTCCAAGATCATGAGGGAGGTCTTCGGGCTCGTGTCCCAGGTCACGGACTCCGGCACCACGGTCCTCATCAACGGGGAGACAGGAACCGGCAAGGAGCTCATCGCCAAGGCGATCCACGAGAACAGCCCCAGGGCGAACGGTCCCTTCATCGAGGTCAACTGCGCCGCCATGCCCGACACCCTGATAGAGAGCGAGCTCTTCGGCCACGAGAAGGGAGCCTACACCGGCGCTGACCAGAGGAGACGCGGCCGGTTCGAGGAGGCAAGCGGCGGCACCATCTTCCTCGACGAGGTGGGGGAGCTGTCCCCGCTGGCCCAGGCGAAGCTGCTGCGGGTGATCCAGGAGAGGCAGTTCCAGCCCCTGGGCTCGAGCCGCACCGTCAAGGTGAACGTGCGCATCATCGCTGCCACCAACCGTAACCTGGAGCAGGACGTGGCAGCCGGGAAGTTCCGGGTAGACCTCTTCTACCGGCTCAACGTGTTCCCCATCTACATGCCGGCGCTCAGGGAGCGCGGGGGCGACATCATACTGCTCGCAGATTACTTCGTGGAGAAGTACGCGAAACAGTTCACCAAGCCCATCATGCGCATTTCCACCCCTGCCATCGATCTGCTGCTCGCCTATCACTGGCCGGGAAACGTGCGGGAGCTCGAGAACTGCATCGAGCGCTCGGTCCTGCTCGCAAACGGAGACACCATCGACAGCGTCCACCTGCCGCCCTCTCTCCAGATGAAGCCCTCCACCAGCGAAAAGCACCAGGGAAAGCTCAACAGCCTCGTGAACACCTATGAGCGCTCCCTCATCATCGACGCCATGAAGGACGCCAAGGGCAACCAGAGCCACGCAGCAAGGATCCTGGGCACCACCAAGCGCATCATCCAGTACAAGGTGGAGAAGTACAACATCGACACCAAGCGCTTCAAGGCGAAGAAGACCTGAAGCGCTTCGTGCAGCCAGAACGGCTTTCCCCGGCGTGAACGCTCTGGGGAAGGTTTATAACACCACGGGCTGCAGGGAAAAATCCGGATGATTCTCTCCGAAAACCAGGACCATGCCACCCCATTAAATTAAACAAAATTGAATCAAACACATGCTTCTGCACAATATTGATCTGTCGGTAGACCTGAAGACCGGTCCGGGGCCGGTGACACGAAGGAGGCTCTCTCTTGGTGACGATCTATTAACTATTCGATTATATAGAACATATATTGTAGATGCCTCCTTGAAATAACAAGAAAACGGAATTGAATCATCCCTGGCACGGTTCTGGCTTTATACCCGGGAAGAATCGTACGCAGGAGGACCAAACGTGTGTCGTTTGTTTGCTGTCACCAGTGAAGAGGCCCTGTCACCCATGGTGGCCATACGGGCGCTGGATGTGATGAAGGAAGGCCATGACGGCTCCGGGGTCGGCATCTACATGACGGATCTCGGGGGCGACCTGGAGCCTTTCAAAGGATCGCCCATCCTGTCCGGCATCTTCACCCAGGAGGGCATCAAAAAGCTCGACCGCTACATGATGGAGCTCGGCCTGCTCACGAAGTACAAGTTCTCCATCAGGCCGAACCGGAAACCTCCGGAGGGCACGCCCAGGCGCGACGTCTACCTCATCCGTGTCTATGAGCACCCCTACGAGTGGGAGGGGCTTTCGGACACAGAGATCGCAACCCGCCTCATGCAGATCAGGGTGGACTTGAGAAAGATGGGCGAGGAAGACCAGTCCATGATGGTCTTCTCGTTCTGGCCCGACACGATCATGATCAAGGAAGTGGGAGACCCCATGGCCATTGCCGAGTACCTCGGCCTCGACCGCAAGGGACTCAAGGCCCGGATCATCATGGCCCAGGGGCGGCAGAACACAAACTACGCCATCACGCTGTATGCCTGTCACCCGTTCTTCATCCAGGGGTTCGCCACCATGACCAACGGGGAGAACACCGCGTTCATACCCATACGGGAGTATCTCACATCCCGGGGGTATCCCGGGTACATGGGCTACCAGTCCGACTCCGAGGTGTTCACCCACATACTCCACTACGATCACAACATCCTCGGGCTCGGGCTCGAGGAATACAAGCACATCATCACGCCGCTCAAGGACGAAGAGCTGCTGCGGCACCCCGACGGGACCTTCCTGAAACAGCTCAAGCACTGCTGCCGTTTCCTCACCATCGACGGTCCCAACTGCATCATCGGGTGTCTGCCCGACCGGACGCTCTTCATGATCCACGACAGCAAGAAGCTCAGGCCCGGGGTGGTGGGAGGAAAACCCGGCATGTTCGCGTTTTCCTCGGAGATGTGCGGACTCGACAAGGCGATCCCCTCCCGGGAGAAGAATTACGAGTTCCAGCCCATGAAGTACGACGTGGCATTCGTGGATGCTGCACGAATGGAGGTCAAGAGATGGAATCAATGGGAATCCTTAACCCATCCTCACTGAGCATAAAGGATCTTCACTGGAGGATCCTCTGGGATAAGGACAAGTGCACCCTGTGCGGCAAGTGCACCGCCGTGTGCCCGGTGAGGGCCATAGAGCCGGGAGTTCACCGGAAACGTGTCCTGGACGTGCCGGTGGGTCTGTCCGTGAAGCCGGGAAACGTCTACGGCGTGTACCACGGGATCAACCAGGTGACCGATCCTTCCCGGGCATGCACGGGCTGCGGCATGTGCTCGTATGTCTGTCCGAATGACGCCATCATCCCGGTGACCAACGAGGAGATCGACAAGCTCCGCTTCCATGTCAACCAGGACGGCGAGCCCAGGAGGAGAGGGGGCCGGAGGAACTCTTCCGAGAGCCTCTTGGACCGCATCAAGTTCATCAGGATCTCCATGCTCACCGACCCTGCGCTGGACGCTGGCCGTCACGAGTTCGAACTCAGGACCCTGCTCGGGAGGATCCTGCCCCCCGAGGACATGATCAAGGCCGCTTCGGAGCACGCATGGATCCCCCCGGTCCGGGAGATCTACCCGCTCATCATCGGCGGCATGTCCTTCGGCGCCTTGTCCCCCAACATGTGGGAAGGGCTCCAGCTCGGGGTGGCATACCTGAACGAGGAACTCGGCATGCCCGTGAGGATCTGCACCGGCGAAGGCGGATGCCCGCCCCGGCTCCTGAGATCGCGGTTCATCAAGTACGTGATCCTCCAGATTGCGAGCGGGTATTTCGGGTGGGACGAGATCCTCCATGCCCTGCCCGACATGAAGGAAGACCCCTGCGCCATCGAGATCAAGTACGGCCAGGGGGCAAAACCCGGTGACGGCGGCCTTCTCATGTGGTACAAGGTCAACAAGCTCATCGCTGCCATCCGCGGTGTGCCCGAGGGCGTGAGTCTGCCGTCCCCACCCACACATCAGACCAAGTATTCCATCGAAGAGTCGGTTGCGAAGATGATACAGTCCATGTACATGGCCTGGGGCTTCAGGGTCCCGGTGTATCCGAAGATATCCGCCACCACGACCTCGCTCGCCGTGCTCAACAACCTCGCCCGCAACCCGTATGCCGCGGCTCTGGCCATCGACGGCGAAGACGGGGGAACCGGGGCCGCGTACAATGTCTCCATGAACCACATGGGGCACCCCATTGCGAGCAACATCCGCGACGCCTACCTCAACCTCGTCAAGATCGGCAAGCAGAACGAGATCCCGCTGTTCGCGGGCGGAGGGGTCGGCAAGCACGGCAGCCTCGCGGCCAATGCCGCAGCGCTCATCATGCTCGGCGCCAGCGGTATCCAGACAGGCAAGTACATCATGCAGGCGGCAGGCGGCTGCGTCGGGTCCGAGACCGACCGCTGCAACATCTGCAACATCGGCCTGTGCCCCAAGGGCATCACTTCGCAGGACCCGAGGATCTACCGGAGGCTCGATCCCGAGGACGTCGCACAGCGGGTCGTGGACGTTTTCCGGAGCTTCGACTCCGAGCTCAAGAAGGTCCTGGCACCGCTGGGCCGATCCACCTCGCTGCCCATCGGTATGTCGGACGCCATCGGCATCGATGACCGTGATGTCGCAAAAAGGCTGAATATCACCTACGTGGTGTAGCTTCGAGTGCAGGGAAAACAGGGAAGATGAACCAACATGATCCTTTCGGAGAGCGGCAATGAATCAGCATGACAAGATCGTGATCTCCGGCATGGAAGACGGGAAGAGGATCGAGACCCGCGTGCTGGAGGATCGCATCCAGAGGGCCGTGGAAAACGGCTATCACAATATCGAGGTCCAGGCACAGGGTCAGCACGGCATCGGCGGCAGGCTCTGGAACACCGGCGTTCAGGATGTCCACGTGGATGTCATGGGGTACCCGGGCCAGAGAATCGGTTCCATGGGCTCGCCGAACACCGTCATCAAGGTGCACGGGCCGGCATCTGACGATGTGGGGTGGCTCAATGCCGGGGCACGCATCATCGTGTGCGGCGATGCGACCAACGGCGTGGCCAACGCCATGGCACAGGGCAAGATCTTCGTGGCGGGCGACATCGGGGCCCGGGGTATGACCATGACCAAGTCCAACCCCCGGTTCGATCCCCCGGAGCTGTGGGTCCTGGGAGGCGTGGGCGATTCCTTCGCCGAGTTCATGGCCGGAGGCGTGGCCGTGATCTGCGGGTTCGGTTCGCATTACCGGAAGAACATCCTCGGCCACAGGCCGTGCGTCGGCATGGTGGGCGGGAAGATCTTCTTCCGCGGCACCCAGAAGAACTTCAGCGAGGCCGACGCGAAGCTTATCCGCATCAGCGACGATGAGTGGGCCTGGCTGAAGAGCAACCTCCACGTCTTTCTCGATGACATCGAGCGGGGCGACCTCTACGACGTGCTCACTGCCGACCGGTCTTCGTGGCAGCTCCTGACGGCAAAGCAGCCCTCCGAGAAGAATGGCTCCAGGCGGACTTCCATGAGACAGTTCCGCACCGAGGTGTGGGAGAAGGAACTCGGCGAGGGCGGGCTCATCGGCGACCTGATGGACATAGACCGGAGCCCGGTTGCGCTCATCACCACCGGATACCTCAGGCGGTTCGTCCCGGTGTGGGCCAACGAAAAGTATCTCCCCCCGTGCCAGGCGAACTGCCCCACGGGCATCCCGGTCCGGCAGAGATGGTCGCTCGTACGCAAGGGCGACACCGAAGGTGCGGTGGACCTGGCCCTGAACTATACGCCTTTTCCAGCCACGGTCTGCGGCTATCTCTGCCCCAACCTCTGCATGGACCACTGCACCAGGGGCATCCGGAGCATGGACGCTATCGATGTCACGATCCTCGGAAAGGCGAGCCTGAACGCGCAGGACCCCAAGCCCCTTCCCGCCACGGGAAGGAAGGTCGCCATTCTCGGGGGAGGGCCCGCCGGCCTGTCGGTGGCCTGGCAGCTCTGGATGAAGGGTCACGAACCCGTGGTGTTCGACCGCAGCGAAGATCTCGGCGGCAAGATCCGCAGTGCCATCCCCCACAGCAGGATCCCGAAGGAGGTCTTCGAGCACGAGCTGAAGCGGGTCAAGGAGAAGCTCTCCCACATACGGATGGAGAACAAGGACCTCT
>JAJFUP010000058.1 GCA_021372395.1 Deltaproteobacteria bacterium | reverse complement strand
AAAATCAGAAAGGTTCCGAGCGCCATTTCCGTTCAGGAGGTGTTCGTCTAAGTACGTATCATAGCCAGGGAGGATTCGTTGCATGGCAAACATCGTGGTGGTCGGCACGCAGTGGGGAGATGAAGGAAAGGGCAAGATCGTCGATCTGCTCACGGATAAGTCTCACCTTATCATCAGGTTTCAGGGAGGCAACAATGCAGGCCATACCCTGGTAGTCGGCGACAGGAAGGTCGTGCTTCACCTCATCCCCTCCGGAATCCTCCACCCCGGAAAGATCTGCGTCATAGGACCGGGTGTGGTCCTTGACCCGGAGATCCTCATTGAGGAAATCGGTGCCCTGAAAGACAAGGGGTACGATGTGTCTCCCGGTTGTGTCGCCATCAGCGATCGGGCCCATGTGATCATGCCGTACCACCGGATCATCGATCACGCGCGGGACTGCACCCAGGGCATAGGTACCACGGGAAGGGGCATCGGACCCGCCTACGAGGACAAGGCCCGCCGCATCGGCATCAGGATGATCGACCTCATCAACGAGGCAACGCTTCTGAAGAAGCTCGATGCACTCTTCGAGGAGAAGCAGGAATACATCACCAAGATCCTCAAGCTGAAACCCCTGGAAAAAGGAGAGATAGCGGATAACTACTGCCGCATGGGCAGCCTTCTCAAGCCCTATGTGACGGACACCTCGCTGCTGCTCGACACCGCTGTCAGGCAGGGAAAGCATCTCCTCTTCGAGGGCGCCCAGGGCGCCAATCTCGATATGGACCACGGCACCTACCCCTATGTCACCTCATCCAATACCGTGGCCGGCCAGGCCTGCGTAGGCTCCGGTTTCGGCCCGACGAGGATCGATCGGGTCCTCGGAATCTGCAAGGCCTACAGCACACGCGTCGGCAGCGGCCCCTTCCCCACCGAGTTGAGCGATGACACGGGTGAACGTCTGCGTGCCTTCGGCGGGGAGTACGGTGCCACCACCGGGAGACCTCGCCGCTGCGGGTGGCTCGACCTCGTGGCGCTGCGTTATTCCGTACGGCTCTCGGCCTTATCGTACCTCGCCATCACAAAGCTCGATGTGCTCTCAGGCTTCGAGACCATCAAGGTGGCGACCGCCTACAAAGCAGGGGACACTGTCATAGAAAACATGCCTGCGAACCTCGATGCGTACGGAAAGGTCGATCTTGTCTATGACGAGCTGCCGGGCTGGGAGGAACCCATATCCCAGATCAGGTCGCTGGACGGGCTGCCGAAGAACTGCAGGGCCTACATCTCCTACATGGAGGACCAGCTCGGGGTCAAGGCAGCGATCATATCGGTCGGTCCCAAGCGCGAGGAAACCATTGTACTGAAGGATCTCTTTGAGAGGCCCTGACCGGGCCTCACGCATTACCCTCAGGTGTGACCGCGGGAAGAGCACGAGGAGGTCGAAGCGCACGTGCCGCAGCCTCCCTTGCTGGATGCGGTTACCGACATCTTCTTCTTGAGCTTGGTGCTCTCACACTCCGGACAGGCGGGTTTGTCCTTGCCGCTTATCGAGACAAGCGCCTCGAACTCGTTGCCGCACGCAATGCACTGATATTCGTATATGGGCATAGTCTTTCCTTCTGCTGTTTCTTCTGCTGCTCCTTACGTAGTGCTCCGGCGGTCCCTTGTCAAGCCGCGATATTCCCCCTCCCTGCCCTCAATGAGAAAGTGCCCCTTCAGTTGAGATTTGACGGCAACCCGGTCTGATTCCGCCATGTGCGTCATCCGGCAAGACCTTTTCTGCCGCTCACTCCCTGCTGACTTCATGCCCAAAGCTTAAAGGTTGAATTTAACCTTTGACAAGTGTGCCGGAACCCTTTACCTTTTGAGCCAAGAGGAGGGCAAGCGCCATGACAACGGAATATTCATTCTACAGAGTCGAGAAGAAAGGCAGCATCGCGTGGGTGTTTCTGAACAGGCCCGAGAAGAAGAACGCCATGGGTCCGGCCGCGTGGACGGAGATCATCCCCATCTTCGCCGACATCGATCGCGATGACTCCATCCTGGTGGCGATTATCGCGGGCGAAGGCAAAGACTTCAGCACCGGCATCGACATCATGGGCATGGCCCCGATGATTCCGACCATGAAGAACTGGGACATGAGCGCCAGGGGCAAGGTGAAGCTGTTCCATGACATCTTCCCGCTGCAGGACGCCATGACATGCGTGGAAAAATGCGCGAAACCCGTCATCTGCTGCTTCCACGGGTACAGCATCGGCGCGGCCCTCGACCTCGGAAGCGCCTGCGATATCCGCCTTGCATCAGAAGACGCCAAGATATCCCTGCGCGAGGCAGCCGTGTCCTTCATTGCCGACGTGGGTGTACTCCAGCGCCTGCCTCACATCGTGGGCCAGGGCATAACCCGCGAAATGGCCTACACGGCCAAGTTCGTCGATGCCAGGTGGGCCAGGGACGTGCATCTGGTCAACGAGGTCTTTCCGGACAAGGATGCCCTCCTGAAGGGCGCGGAAGCCCTCGCTCTGGAGATCGCCCAGAACGCTCCGCTGGCCGTCCAGGGAGCCAAGGAAGTCCTCAATTTCTGCCGAGGCAAGAGCATTGCCGACGGGCTCGAGTACGTGTCGGCCCGCAGTGCCATGGTCCTTCCCTCCGAGGACATTGCAGAGACCATGACGGCGTTCATGGAAAAGAGACCTCCCGTTTACAAGGGAAAATGACCCCCCCTGCTCAGGGGGGGTACGAAGATTCGAGAAAGGGCGAGCCCCCCGGCAGATACCGGGGGGCTCGCTTTCGGATAAACCCTTCCATCTCATAAATATGCTGTCTTTTCTCGTTCACACAGAGGAGTATACTAGCCCGAAGGAACCTAAAGTTTTCTATCCGTGGTTTCCGATGAGACCGGTAGATGGAAAAGAGAGAAAGCAGTAGGAAAAAAACCCATTCATGGGAAGATCTCCGCGTCCGGGCGAGGATAGGCGATCAGAACCTGATGTTTCCGGTGGTGGATATCTCCATCGGCGGTATCGGGGTGCTTGTGAGCGATGGGTTCTCACTCCTTCAGGAAGGCAAGCCTGTCCTCATAGAGACCCTGGAGAAGAAGGGACGGGTGATCGCCGCCAACATCCAGGGCCGCATCGCGTACCTGGGCACCGGGGTTCCTTCGCGGGTGGGAATCGATTTCGCGCCTGCGGATACACCCATCGAGGCCTATGCCAGGCTCTCCGAGGTCGTCCCGGACCCCGAGAGGATCATAACCGACAAGGAAGAGATCCATGCCATCTTCAAGGCCATACAGAGAAGGTCGCACGGTTTCGGCGACATACTCATGATCCACCGGCAGAAGGCGATCCCTGCGGAGTTCTTCTATCTCAGGCCGGAGTTCGACAACATGGTCCTTCGCATGGTGCGGATCTCGGAGCTCAAGCTTCCCTTCCAGCCCCAGGTCGGCATGACCTACCCGTTCTACCTCTTCAAGGGCATCGACGTAATGCTTTTCACCGCAAAGGTGCTCGACATCATCAAGAACATCATGGAGACCTCCTGGCCCGACTCGCTCCGGTACATCAGCCGCAGGAGCGTTCTGCGCTATCTTGTCACCGGTGAGGAGCCGCTGACCGCCACCATCCTGCATCCCCTGAGCTCGGAGAAGATGCGAGTCCTGATCTGGGACATCAGCATCGAGGGCATGGGAGCCGAGATCCTCACCGACAGGACCCCGCTCATCGAAGGCATGGACCTCCCCGTCATCTTGATCGATCTCCCTGAGGGACCCGTCCAGACCAGGGGGATCGTCCGTTCGGTCAGGTGCGATTCGGTGCTCCAGAAGACCCATCTCGGGATAGAGTTCCTCGGCGGTTCAGACAGCTACCAGGACAGAATCCTCCAGTTCGTGCTCCGGAAGGATCTCCCCTCGGAGAGCATCCTCAGCCAGGCTCAGCTCGCCCGATAGTACGCCTTGTACCATTCGATAAAGGACCGTATCCCGGTTTCCACGGAGACCCGGGGTCTGAAGTTCGTGATCGTCTCGAGGTCTTCCACATCGGCATAGGTCGCCACCACGTCACCCTTCTGAAGGGGGAGCAAGTTCTTGCTGGCCGTCCTGCCCAGTTCGGCCTCCAGCACCTCGATGAAATGCGTGAGATCCACCGGGTGCGACCCGCCTATGTTGAAGAGCCGGTACGGTGCAAAGCTCCTGCCGGGATCGGGATGTTGTCCGTTCCAGCCGACATCGGGTTCGGGCACCAGGGGCATGACCCTCACGATACCCTCCACGATGTCGTCGATGTAGGTAAAGTCGCGCTGCATCTTCCCGTAGTTGTAGATGTCGATGGCCTCCTCCTCAAGGATGGCCTTCGTGAATTTGAACAGCGCCATGTCCGGCCGGCCCCAGGGGCCATAGACCGTGAAGAACCTCAACCCCGTGCAGGCGAGCCCGTACAGGCTCGCGTACGCATGGGCCATGAGTTCGTTCGCCTTCTTGGTGGCAGCATAGAGCGACAGAGGGTGATCCACGTTGTCGTGCACGGAAAAGGGCATTCCGGTGTTGGCGCCGTACACGGAGGACGACGAGGCGAACACGAGGTGAGGCACTTTGCCCTGCCTACACCCTTCGAGGACGTGGAGAAACCCGGTGATGTTGGAATCCACGTAGGCGTGGGGATTCTCTATGCTGTACCGGACGCCGGCCTGCGCTGCCAGGTGCACGACCACGTCGAAACGCCCCTCCCGGAAGATGCGCTCCATTCCCTGCCGGTCGGTGAGATCGAGCTTCTCGAAGGCGAACCCTGCCTGGGATTCGAGCAGAGAAAGCCTGTCCTTCTTGAGCTTCGGATCGTAATAGGCATTGAGGTTGTCGATCCCAAAGACGTGTTCCCCTTCACCCAGCAGGCGCTTCGCGAGGTGGAACCCGATAAAACCCGCGGCGCCGGTTACCAAAACGTTCATAGCATCACCTCCTGAAGATCGGCTATGGGCAAACACCGGCCAGAGCCCGGGGTATTTCATAGATCGTGGGAATGGTCATGGCCCTGCCCTGAGGGTCGTCGGAACCGATGACAACCCCTGCCATCCCCATGTCCATGGCGGTGCGGATATTCGCGACACTGTCGTCCACCAGGACCATGTCCCAAGGGTTTCTCCCGTACTGCTGCATGACCTTGTGGTACGGCCAGGCAAGCGGTTTGGGGATGAAGTCCATGTACTCGATGGTGAAGATGTCATAAATCATGTCCACGATCCCCAGGGTGCGAAGGATACGGCACACGTAGTCGAAAGAGCCGTTGGAGAAGACCACCAGCTCCCTTCCCATTGCCATGAGGACTTCCCTGAGCCTTTGGTCTTCTCCCAGGAGCTCCTCCACAGGCACATCGTGCACGTCCTTCAGATAGTGGCCCGGGTCGATGCCGTGGTCGTGCATCAGCCCCTGCATGGTGGACCCGAAGGTCTTGATGTAGGTCTTCCTGAGACGCTGCGCAGCCTCGAGATCGACCCTGCACAGCGACATCACGTAGTTGTCTATCCGTCGGTTGACATGCGCGAAAGGACCCGTGCCCTTTGGGTACAGCGTGTCATCGACATCGAGCAAGACCAGCTTCATCGCTCATGCCCCACGGTCACAACCTTTCATCACCTGGCTTTGTCCTTTTGAAAGCCGACATGGCCCCTGTCCTTCCTTTTCTTGAAAGCACATAGACCATTTTTCTCCCCATGGGAAGTCCATCTTCTCAGTCAGTTAGGAGTGGCCTTGTATACAGGGATACGTGCTGCCCGCCCGGGAAGAGTTCAGGGGACGGGCTATTCCTCGTCAAAGATATCCGTCTGCCTGGCCTTCGGATCCAGGTTCAGCGCACGGTACCCCTTGGCGCAGACCTGCCTACCCCTCGGGGTTCGCCTGATGTAGCCGCTCTGGATGAGAAAAGGCTCGTAGACATCCTCGATGGTGTCCTTGTCCTCGCCTATGGAAGCGGCCAGCGACTCGATGCCCACGGGTCCGCCAGAAAAGGATTCCACCATGGTGGCGATGATCTTCCTGTCCATCCGGTCGAGGCCTGTCTTGTCTATATCGAGCTTGCCCAAGGCCGTGTCCGCGATGTCGGGCAGGATCCTCCCGTCTGAGAGCACCTCTGCGAAGTCTCTCACCCGTTTGAGTAGACGGTTCGCGATCCTCGGGGTGCCGCGGGATCTCCGGGCGATCTCCTGGAGACCGCCTTCATCGGCCGAGATCCCGAGGATGCGGGAAGTACGCTTGATGATCCTGGCCAGTTCCTCGATGCTGTAAAACTCGAGGTGCCCGATGATACCGAACCGGTCACGAAGCGGAGAGGTGATCATACCGGCCCTGGTGGTGGCACCCACGAGGGTGAAGGGGTTGAGATCGATGCGGATGGACCGGGCGGACGGCCCCTGGCCGATGACGATGTCGAGCTTGAACTCCTCCATGGCCGGGTACATGATCTCCTCGATGGCACTGCCGAGCCGGTGGATCTCGTCGATGAAGAGCACGTCGTTGGGCTCGAGGTTCGTGAGGATGGCTGCCAGGTCCCCTGACTTCTCGATAACCGGGCCGCTCGTCACCTTCAAACCCACGTTCAGCTCGCTCGCGATGATGTGGGCGAGCGTCGTCTTACCGAGACCGGGCGGCCCATAGAAGAGGCAGTGATCGAGGGCCTCGCCCCTTCCCTTTGCAGCCTGGATGAAGACATTGAGGTTTTCCTTGAGCGATTCCTGCCCCACATACTCGTTCAGGGTCCCGGGCCGTATACGGGCCTCGAACTCGCGTTCCTGGCTGTCCTGAGGGGTCCCTGCCAGATCCTTTTTCACAGCAGTTCCTTCAGCGATCGTCTCACGAGGTCTTCCACCGTGTCGGCCTTGACCGAACCCACGGCCTTGCGTGCCAGTGCCTCAGAATATCCCAGCGTAAGGAGCGCTGCCACGGCATCCTCGCCCATGTCCGGGGCAGACTCCCGTGTCCGGGAGCTGAACTGGCGCGTGATCCGCTCTTTGAGCTCCAGTACGATCCGCTGTGCACCTTTCTTCCCGATACCGGGCAGACCCATGAGATAGGGCAGGTTCTCGCAGGCCACCTCGTCGAGGAACCTGTTGGGCTCCACGCACGAGATGATGTTCATGGCCGTCTTGGGGCCGATCCCCGACACATTGAGCAACAGCGAGAAGATCTCCCGCTGCCTCTGGTCCGGGAAACCGAACAGATCCAGACAGTCCTGCCGGACGATCAGCATGGTATGGAGCATTACCTCCCGGCCGGGCACCGCATCCACGTTGGTTCCGGAGGGGACATGCACGAGGTACCCTACCCCGCCCACCATGAGGGTCACCTCGGTGTCCGAGCAGTGCACGACTTCCCCTTTGAGCATGCTGATCACTGGAGATACCCCCTCATGCGGCGTGATGACGAGTGGCACACGCCTATGGCAAGTGCATCGGAGGCGTCGCGTGAAGTCACCACATCCCGGGAAAGGTGGAGGATCGTGCTCACCATGGCGTGGATCTGGTCTTTCTGGGCATGTCCATAGCCGCAGGTGGCCTTTTTGACCTCGGTGGGCGTATACTCGAAGACCGGGATCTCCAGCATGGCGGCGGCAACCAGAACAGCGCCCCTTGCCTGCCCGAGCTTCAGAGCGGTCTGGGCGTTGAGGGCATGAAAGGATGACTCTACGGCAACCTCGTCAGGATTGAACTCCCGGAAAATTCCCGTGAGGCCGGTGAAGATTTCCTTCAGGCGGTGCGCCATGTCCGTCGTCCGGGGCATGATCGTGCCATGGGCCACATACACCAGGCTCGCCGGTGATGAGCGCATGTCGATAATGCCATAACCGGTGACCCGCGTGCCAGGATCTATTCCACAGATTATCATTATCCCTGCAGTTGCGCCATCTCCTCATCATCGACATCGAAATTCGAGGACAACGCCTGTACGTCATCGAGGTCTTCGAGGGCATCCAGAAGCTTGAGGGTCTGCTGGGCAGCCTTCCCGGTGAGCTTCACATTGGTCTGGGGGATCATCTGGACCTCCAGCTGGTTGTACTTGATGCCCTTGGCCTCCAACGCCGACCTCAGAAGTTCGATGCTTTCAGGGGTTGTCGTGATCTCGTAGACTTCGCCGCTGTCCGAGATGTCTTCCACCCCGACTTCAAGGGCGACATCATAGAGGGTTTCCTCATCTACGGTGCCCTTCTCTACCGTGGCGTACCCCTTTTTGTCGAACATCCAGCCAACGCACCCGGTCTCACCCAGGTTCCCGTTGTATTTCGCAAAGAGGTGCCGGATGTCGGCCACAGCCCGGTTCTTGTTGTCCGTGAGCACCTTCACCAGTATGGCAACCCCGCTGGGTCCATACCCTTCGTATGTTGTCTCTTCAAATATCGCTCCACCGAGCCCGCCGGTTCCCTTCTTGATGGCGCGATCGATGTTGTCCTTGGGCATATTCGCGGCCTTGGCCGTGCTCACGGCGGCCCTGAGCCTGGCATTCCCTTCGATGTCGCCTCCGCCTATGCGTGCCGCAACGGTGATCTCCTTGATCAGTTTGGAAAAGAGCTTACCCCTTTTCGCATCAGCAGCACCTTTCTTGTGCTTTATCGTGGACCATTTATTGTGACCGGACATACACGATCCTCCCCTTTTTTGCGCGAGTCATTCAGTGCACTCGTATTATCATAGTGAATTTAATCTGACAAGAACGCCCGTGATGCCCGGCAAGGGTAGTGATACGACCAGAGGAGAGGCAAGTGTTTGTGATCCGGGTATTGGAGTTCTTTGTATCAGCCTCTTCCAGCCGACTGCGCGCCCAACCCCGGGCTCTGGAGCCAGGGGAGCCGATAATCTGCCTTTGAACTAACGGCCTTAAGGCCCACCGTGCCCGTCACCCGTCGGCCCTGCCATAATCCTTCATGATCTTGGAGATGTAATTCCTCGTCTCCTCCGGGAGATTGTCGGAGTTGCGTTCCAGATTGCCCATCCCCCAGTTGTAGGCTGCAAGGGCAAGGGGGGTGTTGCCGTGATACCTGTCGAGCAGGGTCTTCAGGTACCGGGTCCCGGCCATGATGTTCTCCTGTGCATCGTACGGGTTCTGTACGCCCAGATCCTGTGCTGTTCCCGGCATGAGCTGCATGAGTCCCATGGCCCCCTTGGGAGAGGTGCAGCTTGAATCGAACCCGCTCTCAGCACGGATGACCGACTCGATCAGGGATGAATCCACTCCATACTGCCGGGATGCCTTTTCAATGATTGCATTGATCTCGCCGCGGGGAACCGATTGCCTGTCTGCCGGCGGTGTGCGTCCGATTCTTGACTCAACCGGGCCGATCCCCGGCAGATCCTGCATGCGGTTCATCCATGCAAGGCTATTGCTCGCAGGTCCCCCGTCATCATTACCGGCCAGAGAGTTCATAACGGAATAGTTCATCTGGACCCTCATGATCTCGAGGAGGATCGCGAGCTTCTCCCTGTCCAGCGGGGCCTTCCCGCCTGACTGGCCCTTGTCACCGGCTGCATCCAGGAGCTCGGAAAAAGATGAGCGAGCCTGCGACTTTTCCCCGGACATCGTGTTGCCCGATCCGGGAAGATTCTGAATCACCCTTTCCAGCAGTTCCCCTGTTGAAACCTTCATCCATCTCCTCCGTATGCCTGTCTCCCTGTTGTATTCAATCTCCGTGCCAGAAGGCTCCCTGCTGCGCTCGCCGCGCGGCAAGGTTCTCCATGTTCTGCCCCTCCGCGCAGACGCTCACGGCGCTGGAGACCATGGTCGCGAATCTCTGCTGGGTGACCCCGCTCACCGGCTGGCTGTAAGAAAGGAACTCCTCGGATTGATCGCAAGCCATGCCCTGGTGGGGGATACTTCCCCGCAGGGGCTTACCGGAAAAAGAGAAACCAGATGCCGGTGTATACCGGGAGAAGGATGGGGAGTGAATAAAACACGATGTACCCCATGAAGCTCGGTACCTTCACATTATTCTGTTCGGCAATGGATTTGACCATGAAATTCGGCCCGTTCCCTATGTAGGTCCCTGCCCCGAACAGCACGGCGCCTGCCGATATGGCCTGGATATATCCCCAGGATCCGGAGGTCAGCGGCTGGAGATAGGATGCGTGCATCAGGTGCAGTTGCGGGATCTGCGCGGAAGGGAGCAACCCGAGCATGGCCTGCATGTGCAGCGGGTTATCGACGTTGAGCCCGTGGAGACCGAAGGCTGCAGTAAGGAAATTGAGGTATGTGGGGGCATTGTCGAGGATGGTGGACAGGATGCCCGAAACCCAGTAGAAATGGGCCGGCTTTGTGATGCCGAGGCTTCCCGCATTGAGCTCCAGCCAGTCCAGGGCCGGCACCATGGTGGCGAAA
>JAJFUP010000306.1 GCA_021372395.1 Deltaproteobacteria bacterium | reverse complement strand
ATCTTCGGCGAGATGACGCCGGTCAAGGTTGATATGGTGAAAAAGACACTCACAGAGTTGAATCCTCCGGAAGGTACCATTATGGATCTCAGGTGTGATGACAAGGTAGTTCTCAGAAACAGAGGTAACCATGGCAGCGAGGGATAGAATCATAGTCGGACTCGATATCGGTACCACAAAGATCTGTTGCCTCATCACCGAGCTGGCCGAAAGCGGTGAGCTCGAGGTGATCGGATTCGGCTTATCCGAATCCAAAGGGCTCAAACGGGGCCTGGTCGTGAACATGGAACAGACCGTGGATGCGATCAGAGGCTGCGTGGAGGATGCCGAGCGCATGGCCGGTATCAGGGTGGACGAGGTTTACACAGGGATCGCAGGCGGACACATCCAGGGGATCAGCACGAGTGCCGTCATCGCCATCAAGGGCGACGAGATCACCCACGCCGACAAGAGGCGGGTTGTGGACCAGGCCAAAGATTTCGCCAAACCCGTGGGGGTCGAGATCATTCACGTGCTCCCCCAGGAGTTTACCGTGGATGACATCACGGGGATTATCGACCCCGTGGGTATGGCCGGCTCCAGGCTCGAGGCACGGGTCCATATCGTGACGGGCTCGGTATCGGCCGTGAGCAACATCACCAAGTGCGCCCAGAAGGCCGGCCTCGGCCTGCAGGACATCGTGCTCCAGCAGATCGCTTCGGCTGCCTCCATCCTTACCCCGGATGAGATGCAGCTGGGGGTGATCATCATGGACATCGGCGGAGGCACCACCGACATAGCGGTCTTCAACGAGGGTTCGATCCGGCACACATGCGTGCTCGCTCTCGGGGGAGACAACATCACCAACGACATCGCCGTGGGGCTGCGTACCCCCATAGCAGAGGCGGAACGGCTGAAGGTCAAGTATGGGCACGCGAGCGCCTCGAGGGTTTCCCCTGACGAGCAGATCGAGGTGCCTTCCATCGGCGGAGACACGGTCAACATGGTCCCCCGGAGGATACTTGCAGAAATTATTGAATCCAGGGTAGAAGAGCTCTTCAAACTCGCCTATAATGAGATCCGGAATACAGGGTTGTCGGAGATGATGTCCGCGGGACTGGTTCTCACCGGCGGCGCAAGCTCGCTCGAAGGGGTGGCTGAGCTTGCCGAGAGCATCATGCACATGCCGGTGCGGGTAGGGTATCCCAGGGGTGTGAAAGGCCTCGTGGAGCTCGTCAACAACCCGGCGTATGCCACCGCGGTCGGTTTGTGCGTGTACGAGTCGGGTAAGCCCTCGTACAGCTTCAAGTCGAAGGGGACCAATGTATTCGAGAGGCTTTGGGAGAGGATGATCGCTTGGTTCAAAGAAGTATTTTAAGCAGGGAGGAGGGATTGTATGTTTGAATTGGAAAAGTTGGAGAACGTGGGGGCTCAGATCAAGGTCATCGGCGTCGGTGGTTGCGGCTGCAACGCTGTGAACAATATGATCAACGCAAGGCTCAAAGGCGTTGAGTTTCTGGCCTGCAACACCGATATCCAGACACTGAAATCCTCTCAATCACCCAGCCGGGTCCAGATCGGGTCCAAGCTCACCAAAGGGCTCGGAGCCGGCGGCAGTCCGGAAGTCGGCATGAACGCTGCCCTGGAGAGCGAGCAGGAAATCCGGTCCGCCCTTCAGGATACGGATATGGTGTTCATCACTGCCGGGATGGGAGGCGGAACAGGCACCGGCGCATCCCCCGTGGTGGCCCGCATCGCCAAAGACCTGGGCATCCTCACCGTGGCCGTGGTGACCAAGCCCTTCCCCTTCGAGGGAAAGCGCAAGATGGTCCAGGCGGAATCCGGAGAAAAAGAGCTCTCCGAGCATGTGGATGCCCTGATCATCATCCCCAACAACCGCCTGCTGAGCATGGCCGGGAAGAATGTCCCCCTGCTGGAAGCCTTCAAGATGGCCGACGACATTCTCACCAACGCCGTCAAGGGCATCTCCGACCTCATCAACAACACCGGGCTCGTCAACGTGGACTTCATGGATGTGAAGGCCGTCATGATCGAAAAGGGCAAGGCCCTCATGGGCATCGGGTACGGAACGGGAGAAAACAGGGCCCAGACCGCAGCCCAGGCGGCGATCTCCTCCCCGCTGCTGGAAGACATGGATATCCATGGTGCCAAGGGCCTGCTCATCAACATCACCAGCGGACCGAGCATCACCATGAGCGAGATCCACGAGGCCTCATCACTCATCCAGGCAGCTGCCCACGAAGATGCGAACATCATCTGGGGCGTGGTGATAGACGAGAGCATGAACGAGCAGATGGCAATCACGGTGGTGGCAACAGGGTTTGCCAACAAACCCATCGTTCTCTCCAGCACAGGGACCGACAAGGGCAAGTTTCAGCAGCAGCAACAACAGCCCCTCCAGCAGCAGGCCAGGGACATGCACAACGCCTCGATCATCGACTATAACAAGCCCGCCTTCCTGAGGAAGAAGGAAGAGAAGGAAAAAGAGGTGATCAAGCTGGGCATGGTGGTGGACGAAAGCGTACTCGATCAGGAGCTCTACAACGTGCCGACGTTCCTCCGCAAAAAGGCTGACTAGGAGCAAGGTATGAGGCCCACACGGGTCGAGATAGACCTCTCGGCGATAAAGCACAACCTGGAGCAGATCCGTGCTCGCACGAAGAACCGGCTCATGATGGCCATCAAGGCCGACGCCTATGGCCATGGCGCCGAGACAGTGGGCAGGTTCGTCCAGGAAAAGTCCCTGGCTGACCAGCTCGGGGTCAGCTGTATCGAGGAAGCCCTTCAGCTCCGCAAGGCGGGGATTCATCTGCCCATCCTCATATTCGGCCTCATCTCCGCTTCTCCAGACGATATCGACGCCGTCTTCTCCCATGACGTCATGCCCACGGTTGTGGACATGGCGTTGGTGGAGGCCCTCATCAAGGGAGCCAGACGGTGGAACCGCCGGATCAGCGTGCACGTCAAGACCGACACCGGCATGGGCAGGCTCGGTCTGCCGCCGGAGAAGACCCTCGAGGTCATCAGGCATATCGCCGAGCTGCCGGAGATTGCCATCGCGGGCCTGTACACCCACTTCCCGGTCTCGGACGAACAGGGCAACTCCTTCACCACGGGCCAGGTCAGACAGTTCATCGAGCTGTCGAACAAGCTCGCCTCCGTGAAGATCGACGCGGGGCTGCGCCACTGTGCCAGTTCCGGGGCCATCATCAATCACCCCGAATCCTTCCTGGACATGGTCCGCCCGGGGATCCTGTGCTATGGCCTGTATCCTGCCGAAAACATGGAGAAGGTCGTCGATGTGATACCCGCCATGGCCCTGAAGACGGGCATCATGTTCGTCAAGCGGGTGAGAAAGGGCACCGGGCTCTCCTATGGCCTGACGTACCGCCCCGATCACGACACGAACATCGCCACCATCCCCGTCGGCTATGCGGACGGATATTCCCGCAGCCTGTCAAACGTGGCGCGGGTGCTCATCGACAACAAGCCCTACCCCGTGGTGGGAAGGATCTGCATGGACCAGGCGCTCGTGGACCTTGGCGACGATGCCTACCCCGTGGGTCACGAGGTGACCCTGTTCGGGAAAGAGACCATCACCGCCGCCACCGTTGCCTCGTGGAGCAGGACCATTCCCTACGAGGTCACCTGCGACATGAGCAGACGGGTCCCGCGGATGTACTCCGAGATCAACCCGTAACTCTCTCTCTGAAACAGATCCTGCCGGCCTCTTCCCTTCTTGTCATTCCATGCAGTGCCCTGGGGTCCACCCACATGCATGCAGCGGCTTCCTGCAGGAAGACCCCGGCATGCATCGGACCGGATAAGCCGGGAATATAACCCCGCACAGGGATTGAGCTGCACCTTTCCGATCCCTTCTCGAACACCTGAAGACAAAAAAAGGGAGGGGTTTTCACCCCTCCCCAATGGAGGTTATCAAAAGGTACTTTCTGTCTATCGCTTGATGAACGTACCCACGCTGCTCTTCACCACCCTGGTTCCGGCCGTACCCTCGACGTACCAGGTCACCGTGGTACCTGCGGGGATGAACCAGTTCCACAGGAGCGAGTTCAGGGTGCAGGAGGTCCCGCTCCCGGAATAGACGCTTTGATACTTCGCACCGCCGTTGACGGAGATGTATACCCTGTAGCGGCTGAAGCCAACGCCTGCCCAGGTGAGCTTCGGGCTCGTGGAAACGGATGCGCCCATGGCAGGGGAGACAAGAGTTATCTCGGCCGTTTTGGACTGGACCGTCACGGTGACGCTCGACGCGCTGCTGGTGTCGGTGCCGTCGTATACCTTGAGCTCGAAGACGTACACCCCGGGATCGGTCGCCACGAAGGTCGGCCTCGCCGTGTTCGAGGAGCTGAGCGACACCCTGGTGCCGCTGGTCTGGGACCAGAGGTAGGAGATGGGGTTCCCGTCAGGGTCGGAGCTGGCGCTGCCG
>JAJFUP010000272.1 GCA_021372395.1 Deltaproteobacteria bacterium | reverse complement strand
GGTTTGCCGGGGTTGAAGTAGTTGTAGGGCCATGCTGGGTGAGCTCTCTTGTGGAGTTCATCTGCAGTAATAGCTCTTCCGAAGGGCATCTTCGCCCAATCGTCCATAGCCTTGCTCATTGATTATCTCCTTTCGTTGATTTGTTCTGAGCCTTTTTAACCTACCCTGCCCGCTCTAAGAATTATGCCTTCTGGAGCGGTACGTAGGGCTTGCCGAGCGGAATGACCTGTCTGCCCCAGAACCCGTTGACCACCGTCCCGCCTGCGAGCCAGATGATGGAGAGTACGACGAGCGGAAGGTCCCAGCCTGCGATCAGCCAGAATATGGGGATCTTGGTGATGAAGAACAGGCCTGCGGGAACAAAGAACAGGTCGGTGAACACCATGAACCAGAATGCAACCTTGGGTGCTGCAAGGTGGGGATGCGTGAAGATGACCATGAAGATGCCCATGATCAAAAAGATCCATCCGTCAACGCCTGAGGTATCCGGCGGGATGATCTGGAGTGCCTTCAGGAGCCACTCGATGCAGCCAAGCCACATGAACGCGCTGAACGCCATCAGGATGTTGCCGTTGAGGATCTCTCCCTTGTGCAGGGCAATGACTCCGCAGATGACCTGCGTGATTGCACCGGCGAAGCCCAGAGCGATGAGCACCATGCCCACCTCATGAGGTACCTGGTGAGTTGCCACGGGCCACAGACATCCGAGGTAAAACGCCAGAACCATCAATCCGGCCGGCCCGGGGTTTGCGAACAAGCTGCCATTATCGTGTGCCATTCTCTCTCTCCTCCTAGTTTTTTGGGTTTTCTTTTTTTAAGCTATATATCTATAAGTCCCGTTCTGATCATGACGACTTCATGATCTTCAGAGCACTTATTTCACGATGGCATGGACACGTTGAAACCCTTGGTTTTCTTCCGTATCCAACGTGCTCAAACCCAGCAGCTGCCCGAGCTTCCTGTCCTGCCAAGGATAGTTTGAGCCCAGTGCGGCGATCTTGGGCCAGTTCTCTTTGAACTCGTGGATGTCCAGCCCGTTCCACATGCAGCCCATGAGCAAACCCGTTGAGTCGGCTACCTTGCCGATGGCCTGACCGCCGATGACCTTGCCGTCTTTCAGCAGCAGTCGCAGATAACCATTCACATTGCGGCGCTCGAGTACTTCCACCTGATCCAGCGAGCAGATTCTCTCCGCACCCTTCATGGTCTTCCCGAAGGTGACTGCGTGGGTATCGAAGTAGTGTGCGCGTGCAAAGGGGTAAGCGCCTGTGTATGCAGCCTTTTCGCCGAGGATGTTCCTGGCTGCGATTCTCGCCTGTTCGATGGCGTTGTGCTTGAGCTGATACATGCAGCCCTCGCCGGTGCAGGCATCATACGTCTGCACACAGTCGCCGCACGCATAGATATCTTCCACGTTGGTGAGCATCTGATCGTTCACCAGAAGCCCGCGGTCACAGATGACTCCTGCCGTTAAAGCCAACGGTTTTCCTGGAACCACACCTGTGGCGACCACGACGGTGTCGCAGGGGATCTCGCGCTTGTCGGTTTTCACCAGCTTCACCGACCCGTCACCTTCGATGCTGAGCACCTTCTCGGAGGTAAACACCTCGATGCCGTACCCGCGCATGTCATCTTCGAGGAATCGTGCAGCTGTCTCACAGAAAAGGGTTGGCATGATCCAGCCGAGCAGTTCGATGATGGTGACTTCGTATCCCTTCAACTTGAGCGCTTCTGCAGCTTCGATGCCGATGGCTCCGGAGCCGATGACCACCGCTTTCGTACCCTTGTGGCCGGCGAGCTTGTCCGCCTCTGCAAGTACCTTGCAGCTGAATACGCCGTCCATCTGAACACCGGGGATCGGGGGTATGAAGAGAGACCCGCCGTGGGCCAGGACCAGACTGTCATAGGGGAACACATCACCCTTTTCAGTCGTGACCTTCTTGTCCTTGGAATCGATGGAAACCGCCTTGTTGTCCAGGACCAGGTTTATGTTGCTGTCTGTATAGTAATCAAGCGTCTTCCTGAACACCACGTTCCGGTCCACCTCTTCCCCCACAAAGTAGGGGAGCGAACAGGGGTCGTATTCGGGAAACTTCTCAGCAGATAGTATGGTAATATCAATTTCTCTGTCATTTCCGTGTTCCCTCAAATAGGAGGCAACCTCGTTTCCTGCTATTCCGTTTCCAACTATCACTACCTTCACGGAGAATACTCCTTCGTTATGGACTTCCGGTTGGCCCCGGCAAAAAGCCGGGGCCAACCGTTTTTTTATCTTTGCTTCCTACTTTCTGAATGCCTCGGGTATGAACACCGGGGTTGTAGCTTTCTTTCCGCTCTTGAGCCACTTCTTGCAGATCTCTTTGCCTTTTTCCATGTCAGGAATTATCTCGTCGAGACCCAGGTCTTTTGCCTTCTCAGGGCTGATGAACCCGTACTCATCCCAGCCGTGGCACTTGTAGTACTCCTGCTGAGCCCAGGCCCACTTCTCTCTGTCGATCTTCTTGCCCTTGTACGGTCCGTCGACAACACCCTCGTCGAAGAAACGGTCGACGTGCGTGTCGTCCTGGATGCCGCTGCCGTTCCTGAGCCAGATTGCACGCTCGATGTTGACGACGCGCTCTGCAACCTTGAACAGCTCGTCCGCGGTCATGTCAGTGCCGGTGATGGACTTGAAGAGCGGGTAGTAAGCCTCGTTCCAGCTTCCTGCGCCGCCCCAGGAACCGATGGCCTGGCAGCAGCAGCTCACCAGGTCGGCCACGCACTTGTTCTTTTCAGACCAGGTGCAGAGCACGGGCTTGGTGTCGAGCTCGGTCATCTCTTTGGGGAAGTCTTCCCAGAACTTCTTTGCACCTTCGGG
>JAJFUP010000255.1 GCA_021372395.1 Deltaproteobacteria bacterium | reverse complement strand
CACTGTGACTACTTCGGCTCCTTCCCGAACACGTACGTCTTTGACCGCATCACCTACCGGACCCTCGACCTCGCCTTTACCTGCACCATCGAGTCCTTCGAGCCTATAGCTCTCTCCGATGAGATAGAGAGCACCCTGGTTGTTCCCCCTTCCGAGATCGAGCTCGACTGCATCGGCTTCGACTCCATCAGGAACATCCTCTTCCGCTACCTCAACTCCCGGTCTTTGCTGCCGCCGTGCACCCTCCTGTGAGACCCCTATCGCCCCTGACCCGGATATCGTCATCGAAGCCGGCACTGGAAAACAGCCGGGCTTGTCTTATTATCTCTTTTTAGGAAAAATATCCCGGGGAGGCAAAAATCATGAAACCCGTCGTCGTCATAGGGGCAGTGGCAGCAGGCATGAGCGCAGCCAGCGTCATCAGGCGTACGCTGCCGGAGCAGCAGGTCATCGTGTTCGGCAGGGAGCCCTACATCTCGTACGGCGCCTGAGGCATGCCCTACTATGTATCCGGGCAGATACATGAATCGGATCAGCTCATAGCGCTCTGGCCGGAGGATGCGATCGCCAAGCGGGGGATCGACCTCAGGCTGCTCCACGAAGTCACCGGCATCGACAGGGCCGGCAAAAAGGTGTCCCTGCATGATTTGGACAGCGGCCAGGTATTCGAGCAGGAGTATGAGAAGCTCCTCATCGCCACCGGGGCCCGCGCCGTCAGGCCGGACCTGCCGGGCATCGGCCTGCCGGGCATCTTCCCCCTGAAGGAGTTCCAGGACGGGATCAACCTCAAGGCCTTCATAGAGAAGGGAAAGCCACGCAGCGGCGTCATCATCGGCGGGGGGTACATCGGCGTGGAAACCGCGGAGTCTTTTTCCCGGGTCGGTCTCGATGTGACCGTGGTGGAGGCGCTGCCGAGGATCATGACCATCATGGACGAGGACATGGCTCAGCTCGTGGCGGACGAGATGATCCAACACGGGGTCAGGATCCTCGCGGGCAGAAAGGTCGTGGGGTTCGAGGGGGAAGGGCAGGTCCGGAAGGTCCTCCTCGACGACGGGGGCTCGCTCGATGCCGATGTCGTCCTTTTGAGCATCGGGGTTCTCCCCGAAAGCCGGATCGCCGGCGATGCAGGCCTCGAGCTCGGCGAGAGGAAGGCAATCAAGGTCGACCCCTACCTCAGGACCACCGACCCGGACATCTTTGCCGCGGGCGACTGCAGCACGGCGTTTCACCGGATCCTCAAGCAGGACGTGTTCATCCCGCTGGGGCTCACGGCAAACCGCCAGGGCAGGATGTGCGGGGAGAACATCGTGGCCGGGCTCACGGGCGCCGGGATGAGACCGTTTCCGGGCATCATCGGGACGGCGGTCACCAAGGTCTTCGATCTCGAGATCGGCAGGGCCGGGATCGGCGCCCTCGAGATCGAACGGTACAAACTCGGCGGCATCAGCCGGGTGAAGATCAAGGCGAAGAACCTGCCCGGCTACTACCCGGGCGCAACCGACATCTGGGTGAAGCTCTACTATGAGGACACTTCCCAGGTCATCGTCGGCGGGCAGATCATCGGCAGGGACGGGTCGGTCCTGAGGATCGACACGCTCGCTGCAGCCATCACCGCACGCATGCGCCTCGAGGATCTCTACTCGCTGGACATGGCCTATGCCCCGCCCATCGCGCCGGTCTGGGACCCGCTCCTCATTGCGGCCAGGATGGGAATGAAGTGACGCCCGGGGCCTGGCGAAGCCGGCCCTCCGCTGCCCCTCAATTCTGGTCGAGGTACTGCTTGATGGTCCGCTTGATGGACTCGGGCAGCTTGATGCCTATGGCATTGAGCCTGGACTCGTACTTTCTCAGCGACCGGAGGTGCTGGGAGGTGTTGGTGAAGATCTGGATGTAGCTCTTGATGCTCCCCTCCACTTCCTTCCTGAAGGCCATGTCCTGGTTGAGCATGTCCTCGAGGGGCGCGATGACCCGGTAGTTGATGGGCCGGCAGATCGAGCGGTAGGCGACGAAGCGCTGGAGGGTTTCGCACTCGTAGTTCTTCTCGGCAATGCTCCTCTCCACCAGGTTGAGATCGACGCAGTCCATGATCTGGAAATCGTACTCGCCTCCCATGATCCCCTTGACCATGGCTTCAGCAGTCTTGAAGAAAGAGCACTGGCCGAAGCCGACGTTGCAGTCGGAGCTGCAGCGCAGGTAGAGGACGAAATCGATGTCGGAGCCCGGCTGGGAGAGCCCGACGTTCACGGACCCCATGACATCCATGGCAATGTCGCCCCGGATCTTGTCCTCCAGGAAGTGCACCACGTCCTCGAGCTTGTCCACGCGCTCTTCGGTCTCCCTGGTCTGAAACATCCGGTAGAACTGCTTGATCTCCTTGAAGAGCTGTATCTGGGGGATGTGCGAGTATTTTATCTCCTTGGTGTCGTAATTCACCCTCTTCTTCAGGGCGCTGTACCGCTCCTGGTCGATGATCTCCTCCACCCACCTGCCCTTGCTCGGGAAGTAATCCGCCACATCGTGGATCCGGTCTTCGCAGAGCTTTTTGAATATGATCCCCGTGGGTTTTCCCCGTTCGATCTCTATCTGATAGAAGAACCCGCCCTCCGAGACCTCGCCGGTGGGGTAGGTGACCACGCCGAAGTTGGACGGGTTGAGGAAGAGGGTGTCGTCCTGGAAGCTTACCCCCCACGAGTCGTGGGCATGGCCGGTGAGACACAAAAGGACCGGCTGTGTCTCGCAGTACCTGCGGAGCGTGGGCGATCCGAAGGGCCCGCCGGACGTGCTCCGGTCATGGATGCCGTATGCAGGCTGGTGCGCAACGATGATGTCGGGCTTGACAGCCCTGAAGAAGCGGTACATCTCGTTCTCGGTCTCGCGCACCCCCATGCCGGCATGGTACTGCACGATGTAGCGCTGGGGTATGCCCGGGGTCCACACATCCGCACCCCCGTAGCCGCAGATGCACAGGTCTTCCACCTGATAGCGGTGCAGGTGAAGGTCGTTCTCGTGCAGAGAGGTGAACTTGAGATCCATGTCGTAGTTCCCGGGAAGGCACAGGACCTGGGATTTGATCTTCATGGAGATGATGTTCTTGAGCAGCTTGTACTTCTGCTGCATGACCCTCCGGGCCCGGATGGTGTACTGCTGGTACTTCGTCCCCTCCCGTTCGGCTTCTTCATCGACATCGGGGTTTTCAAGGAGACGTGCCACAAGATCCTCCAGCAGCACGTCTTCTTTGTTCATTCTCATTCTCAGCCCGTGGAAGTAGGACTGGAGCTCGTGGTAACGGATGGAGGTCTCCATGCTGTAGAAGGGGATGTCGATGAGATCGCCGCTGATGATGTACACGTCGGCCAGCGTCTCCGACAAAAGACTCTTCGTACGCTCGAAGTCGCCATGGATATCGGTGAGATAAACAATTCTC
>JAJFUP010000253.1 GCA_021372395.1 Deltaproteobacteria bacterium | reverse complement strand
TTTCCTGAACTCGTGGTTGATGTTCTCGAGGATCTGCAAGGCGCGTTTCTGCCGGTAGTCGCGAAGCTCTTCGAGCTTCCTGTTCAGCGGATCGTTGTCGATGGCGAACCCGTACCCCAGGAAGTCCAGCGACACGGCCTTGCCCCCGGTGTACGCGGAGTGAGTCAGGGTGACGTTCAGCTCGATGCCCGAGATGTACCTCAGTGCGTATTTTTCAGCCAGCGCCACAGCCTCCTGCTGGCCTTTCAGGGAATCGTGGTCGGTTATGGACAGGAAGGTGATGCCTCTCCTGGAGGCCTCGGCGAAGATGTCGCCGAGCTCCCACCTGCCGTCTGACCCGTTCTTCGAATGGATGTGGAGGTCAATCTTCATGGCCCACGTACCCGTGCGCGAGATCGTAGTATCTCTTCGCCGTCTGAAGCGCCGTTGCCTTTGTCGTCTCGTCGAGGCCTGCATCGTCGAGCATGAACGAGGTGACCTTGGCGCGCACGTAGGCCCGGTATACCTTGTAGAACCTGATCAGCCGGGCCATGGAGGTGTCTCCGGACTCGGCGATGTATCCTTGTGCAAAGGCTTCTGCCAGGTCTTTCCTGCCGTTGTAGTCGAGGTCCATGGAGAGGAAGGCGACGTCAGAGGCCACGTCTCCGTACCGGAACCGCTCGTTGAACTCGATGCAGTCGAAGACCGTGATATCGTCGCCCTTCAGGCAGATATGCTGCAGGTGGAGGTCTCCGTGGCATTCCTTGATGTGCCCGCCAAGCACCCGCTCCTCGAACGCAGCGAGATTATCCCCCATGAAGTCCATGCTCCAGGCCCTGATGGCGTCGAAGGACTGCCGGGAAACGGGCCCCCCGATATATTTTTCCGTCTGCTCGAAGTTCTCCCTGATGTTGTGGGAAATGACCTCGATGCTTCCGAAGGCCCGCGCCTTGGCATCGCTTGCGATGCCCCGGTAGACCTTTGCCAGGTGCCTTCCCACGCGCTTCAGGTCGTCCCGGGTGACAGCCCCCTGCTTCAGGAGCCGGGAGAGCATGTGGTCCTCGCTGATGCGCCTCATCTTGAGGGCATACTCCACCACGTGCGTTTCGTCCCCGAGGGCGAAGGCCCCGTTTTTTTCCGAAATGGGGACCACCGCGATATAGACGTCCGGCGAGAAGCGCTTGTTCAACCGCAGCTCCTCCCGGGTGAAGAACGATCGTTTCTCCAGGGTGGTGAAATCGAGGAACCCGAAGTCCACCGGCTTCTTCACCTTGTACACGTACCGGTCGCCGATGAACACCCACGAGATGTGCGTCTGCACGAGCGCCACGGACCCGGTGCCCTCGGGATACGCGAGGGGGTCCTGAAGGAAGTCGACGAGAGAGGTCGTGCCCATTACTGTTTCCTCCCTGCAAGCTGCCCGCAGGCAGCGAGAATATCCTTTCCCTACTCTTTCCGGAGCATCACCGCGACGGGGCTGTCCTTGAGCCGCTCTTCGAACGCCAGGACGTCCGCGGGCAAAGGCGCCTCCAAGATACATTCGGGCCAGGGGTTGAAGGGGATGAGGTTCACCTTTGCCTTGAGCCCGTGCAGCACCCGGATGAGCTCCCGGGCATCGGAGAGGCTGTCGTTTATGCCCCTGACCAGGAC
>JAJFUP010000243.1 GCA_021372395.1 Deltaproteobacteria bacterium | reverse complement strand
CATAGGCCACTCGCCCGGGGAGTCGCCGGCTGAAATCATGCACGGTCGTGCCGGGCGAAGCCCTGTTTCACTTCTTGAGGAGCTGCGTCACCAGCGACGTGTCGCCGTTGCCCGAGCGGAACCGCTCGTTCTTGAGCAGCGTGTAGAGCAGGTCCTTGTTGGTGATGATGCCGTGGATGATGGTCTCGTCGAGCATCCTGGTCATGCGGCGCAGCGCCCCGTCGCGCGATATGTGGTGGGCGATGAGCTTGGCCAGCAGGGGGTCGTAGTAGGATGTCACCTGGCAGCCGTTGAAGAGGTGCGTGTCCACCCGTGCACCCGGACCGCTGGGAAGACGCAGCTGAATGATGGTCCCGGTGGTGGGCATGAAGTTCTTCGCGGTATTCTCCGCGTTGATCCGACACTCGATGGAGTGGCCGATGGTAGTGACCGGCGACGGGTCCACGTGGCCCCCGGCTGCGATCATGATCTGCTCGCGGACCATGTCGATGCCGGTGATCATCTCCGTGACCGGGTGCTCCACCTGCAGCCTGCCGTTGATCTCGAGGAAGAAGATCTCGCCCTTGGGGTCCATGAGGAATTCCACCGTGCCGAGCCCCTTGAACCCGATGGACTGGATGATCATCCTCGCCCATTTCCAGAGCTTGTCCCGGAGGTTCTCGTCGATGTTGGGGATGGGCGCCTCCTCGATGATCTTCTGGTGCCGCCTCTGGATCGAGCACTCGCGGTCGCTCAGGATCTTTATGTACCCGTACTGATCCGCCAGGACCTGCACCTCGAAGTGCCGCGGCGAGGTGATGTAGTGCTCGATGTATACCTCGTTGCGGCCGAACGCGGCGCTCGCCTCGCTGCTGGCGCTGGCGAAAAGCGACTTCAGCTGGTCCTCGTCGTAGGCCACCTTCATCCCCCTGCCGCCGCCGCCGTAGAGCGACTTGAGGATCACCGGCAGGCCGAGCTGGCGCGACAGGAGAATCGTCTGTTCCAGGTCGGAGACCACGCCGTAGGAGCCCGGGATGGTCGGTATCCCCAGCGATCTGGCCACCTCCTTTGTCCTCGACTTGTTGCCGATGGTGCGCAGCGTCACGCTGGGCGGGCCGATGAACTCGATGCCGTTTTCCTCGCAGAGAAAGGCGAACTGGGGGTTTTCCGAGAGGAACCCGTAGCCGGGGTGGATCGCATTGGCCTTCCAGGCGATCGCCGCACTGATGATGGCATCCATGTTCAGGTAGCTCTTGGAGGGTTGCTCGGGCCCGATCTGGACCGCCTCGTCGGCGTAGTTCAGATACTCCATGTCCTTGTCGGCCTCGGAATAGACGACAATGGTCTCCAGCCCCAACTCCCGCGCGGTCCTGAGCACCCGCAGCACGACCTCGCCCCTGTTGGCTATGAGGATCCTCTTCATATGGGAAAGAGTTGTATGATGAAGCCTTTCCACAAGTCAAGCAGCGCTTTGCGGGGCAGGCCCGAGCACCGGGTCCTGCCGCCGCAGAGTCTTCTGCAGGTCGGAGACGGACAAGTCCTTGTCAACCGGGGATGGAGGGTATATATCTCGCTGCGATGGAGAAACAACCTGCAATACGCGTCGGAATCGTTCTCATGGCTTGTGCCCTCTTTCTCCCGGCCTCCTGTGCCCACCACGGGCCCGGACCAACGGTCGTGCTGCAGCCCCTCGAGGCTCCGCCCGCCATCCAGGAGCCGGAACCGACCGAGGAGGAACTGGCCCAGGAAATCGTGGAGGAGCTCCTCGTGGACAAGGGGCTCGACCGGGCGAAGGTCCACGGGTTACTCTACGACCCCAGGCTCACCATCGACACGGGGTTCATCGTCAAGAACCTCTACCACGCAAAACCCAAGGGCACTGCGGAAAAACCCCATATCATGTACTACAGCCCGGCGTTCATTCCAAAGGGAAGGGCCTTCATCGAGCAGCACCAGGAGGTCTTCGAGAACGTGGGGGCCTGTTACGGCATCCCGCCGGAGATCATCACCGCGATCCTGATCATCGAGAGCAAGCTCGGCGTCTACCCGTCGAAATACCATCCATTTCGCGTGTACAACAGCCTCGCCATGGCCCTGGACCCGGACGTGCTCTCCAAGGTGATCGAGTCTTCCGGAAAGGCCTACCCCGACCTGTACCGGGAAGAGACGATACAGCTCGCGCAGGCCAAGGGGAGGTGGGCACTGGGAGAGCTCTACAACCTGATCCTGCTCTCGGACGAGCTCCAGATCGACCCCCTGGAGATAATGGGGTCGGTGGCGGGCGCCATGGGCCCTGCCCAGTTCATCCCCTCCACCTTCAGAAAGTACGGTGCGGATGGTGACTGCGACGGCAGGAAAGACCCCTTCAACATGACCGATGCCATCGCGAGCGTCGCCCACCTGCTGAAACGTTCCGGCTGGACGGCAGGGTCTGAGAAGAACATGCGCAGCGCCCTGTGGATGTACAACCACAGCGATGTCTACGTGAACACCGTGATGAAGATCTACAGCGAGCTTTGCGACACCCTTCGGACCCAGCAACAGCATGACTCCTGAAGCCTTTTTCCGTTATTGAAGTATGGCTGCGGCCGTGGTATTGCCTCTGAAGGGGACCAGGTGAATATCAACACATTGATCTCAGCGAAGAAAACCATCTTTGATGAGTTTCTCCGATCCTATCTGAGGGACGCGCAGTCCGATTCGGGCGTATTCGAGGCCTTCTCGTACAGCCTGCAGGCAGGCGGCAAGAGGTTCAGGCCCGTGCTGACCATGCTGGCGTGCGAGGCGGCCGGCGGCCGGGAGACGGACGCGCTCCCTGCTGGGCTCGCCATCGAGATGATCCACACCTTCAGCCTCATCCACGACGACCTCCCGGCCCTGGACAACGACGATCTGCGCAGGGGAATGCCCACGTGCCACAAGAAGTTCGGGGAGGCCACCGCGATCCTGGCAGGCGACGCACTGATCTTCCAGGCACTCGCCGTGATCTGCTCTTCTCGCTATCCCGCCGAGGTCAAGGTAGACATCTGCCGCACCATCGCGGATGTCTGCGGCACCCGGGGCCTTGTCCAGGGAGAGTACGAGGATGTGATGGCCGAGGGCAGGGACCTCGGCCTTGCCCGGATCGAAGACATCTACACGAGGAAGACCTCCCGCCTCTTCGAGCTGTGCATGTACGCCGGCGCCCGGGTCGCCTCCGACGACCCTGACCTCATCCGGCAGATGGTGGCCTACGGGACCCACCTCGGACGAGCGTTCCAGGCCGTCGACGACATCCTGGACGTGACGTCCAGCAGGGATACCCTGGGCAAGAGCGCGGGCAAGGACCTCATCCAGGACAAGGCCACCGTGGTGAAGGCGCTCGGCATCGATAAGGCCCGCACATGGGCAAAGAGCGCCACGGAACAGGCCATGAACGCCCTGGAAGGACTCGGGGCCGAACAGACCGGGCAGCTCAGGGAACTGGCCAAGTGGATGCTCAACCGGGTGACGTGACCGTGAAGCACCTGAAGGACATCTCCTCCCCCGCCGACCTGAAGCCGCTGAGCATCCCGGAGCTCGATGCCCTGGCCCAGGAGATCAGAACGTTCATCATCGAAAACGTGAGCCACACCGGCGGCCACCTCGCATCCAGCCTCGGCACGGTAGAGCTCACGCTGGCCATGCACTACGTCTTCGACACACCCCGGGACAAGATCCTGTGGGACGTGGGACACCAGGGGTACGCGCACAAGATCATCACCGGCAGGAGGGACGCCTTCCCCTCCCTGCGCCAGTACGGCGGGCTCAGCTCGTTCATCAACCCGAACGAGAGCCCGTACGACGTGTTCGTCTCCGGCCACACCGGCAATGCCATCCCCGCCGCCAGCGGCATCTGCGAGACCCTTTCCCGGGCCGGGTGCCCAAACCGGGTGCTCGCGGTCATCGGCGACGGATCGCTCTCCAACGGGCTCACCTTCGAGGGCCTGAACTTCGCGGGCATGCGCAGGCAGAAGCTCATCGTGGTCCTGAACGACAACACCATGTTCATCTCCCGGCGGGTGGGCGCCATCGCCGACTACCTGAGCAGGATCATGACCTCCAAGAGGGTGCGGGACGTCACCGGGGGCATCAAGGCCACCATCAAGCGGGTACCCCGGTGGGGCGACACCATCTACCGGTTGGTGAAGCTCTTCGAGAGCAACCTGAAGGGCGCGGTCACGGAAGGGCTCCTCTTCGAGGAGATGGGCTTCCGGTACGTGGGGCCCATCGACGGGCACAACCTCTCCCACCTCGTGGAGGCGTTCCGGAACATCTCCGACATGGACGAACCCATCCTGCTCCACGTCATCACCCAGAAGGGCCGGGGATACACCCCTGCGGTGAAGGACCCGGAGCTCTTCCACGGCGTGGGCAGGTTCGACCTGGAGAACGGGGACAGCCAGAAGTCATCCGCAGACACCACCTACTCGGACGTCTTCGGCAAGACGCTGGTCCACCTCGCCAAGAGGGATCCGCGCATCGTCGCCATCAGCGCCGCCATGACCACCGGGACCGGGCTCAAGAAGTTCTGCCACAAGTTCCCGGAGAGGTACTTCGACGTGGGCATCGCCGAGGGGCACGCCGTGACCATGGCAGCCGGCATGGCGCTGTACGGCCTCAGGCCGGTGGTGGCCATCTACTCCACCTTCCTCCAGCGCGCCTACGACTCCCTCATCCACGACGTGGCACTCCAGAATGCACCGGTCATCTTTGCCGTGGACCGGGCCGGACTGGTGGGCCCCGACGGCCCCACCCACCACGGGACCTTCGACATGGCCAGCATGAGGAGCATCCCCAACATGACCATCATGGTCCCCAGGGACCAGCTCATGCTCCAGAAGATGCTCGAGTACGGGCTGACCCTCCACCGGCCGGTGGCCATCCGGTACCCCAGGGAAAAGGTCGTGGAGGCCCCCATCAAGGGCGTCAGGCTGAAGCTCGGCAGGTCGGAGGTCCTCAGACGCGGCACGCGTGCCGTGGTGTTCTGCGCGGGCCCGCTGTGCTACACCGTGCTCGACGCCGTCACGGAACTGGAAGGCGTGGCCGTCGTGGACCTCGTCTATGCCAAGCCCATCGATGCGAAGACCGTCCGCGAGCACGTGCTCGCGTGCAGCGGGAACTTCGCGGTGGTGGAAGACGGCTGCGTCAACGGCGGTGTGGGCTCCGCGATCCTGGAGGTGCTCCAGGACACCGGCATCCCGCTCAAGTTCAAGCTCATGGGCATCCCCGACAAGTTCGTGGAGCACGGCTCCCAGGCCGATCTCCGGAAGATCCTCGGACTCGACGTGAAGGGGATCTTCAAGGCCGTCAAGGAGCTCCTGTGATGGCGCGCCTCGACACGGTGCTGGTGGAAAAGGGCATGGCCGAGACACGGTCCAAGGCGCTCGGCCTCATCATGGCCGGCTGCGTCCTGGTCAACGGGAAGCCGGTCACCAAGGCGGGCACGTCCGTCGTGGAAGGCTCCGTTATCTCGCTCAAGCCCCACAGCGCCTTTGTGGGCAGGGGCGCGCTCAAGCTCGAGGCGGCTCTCGACGCCTTCGGCGTAGACGTTCAGGGCAAGGTCGCCATCGACGTGGGGTCATCCACCGGGGGGTTCACCGAGATCATGCTCTCCCGGGGCGCCGCACGGGTATATGCCGTGGACGTGGGGCACAACCAGCTTCACTGGAGGCTGCGAAGCGACCCCCGGGTGATCTGCATGGAGGGCGTCAACGCCCGGCTGCTCAGGAAGGAAGATATCCCCGAGCCCTGCGACATCGCCACCTTCGATGTCTCGTTCATCTCGCTCAAGCTGGTGGTCTTGCCCGTGCTCGAGGTCTTGAAGCGCCCGGCCGACATCATCGCCCTGATCAAGCCCCAGTTCGAGGCGGGCAGAGACCAGGTGGGAAAGGGAGGCGTGATACGTGATCCCGAGGTGATCGACGAGGTCGTCACCGACATCAGTGCCTTCTTTTGCGCCTCGTCTCTTGCAGTGGACGGGGTGATCCCCTCCCCTGTCAAGGGCGCGAAGGGGAACCAGGAATACCTCATCCACGCACGCAGAGAGGGCTTCTGATGAAGATAACCATCGCACGGCACGCAGGGTTCTGCTTCGGTGTCCGCAGGGCCATCGACA
>JAJFUP010000239.1 GCA_021372395.1 Deltaproteobacteria bacterium | reverse complement strand
TCTTTTCGACTTGGCAACGCTCTTGCATTCCCGTAAAGCGTGAACTTCGAGATGCCGATAAGGATGGTGTATGAAGATAACCAACAGACTTCTTTACTCTGAGCTGGTCAAGGACCTCAACAGCAACACGGAGAAACTGTTCAAGCTCAACAGCCAGATCTCCTCCGGCAAGAGGATCAATGCCCCGTCGGATGACCCCATCGGCATGGCGAGCGTGCTCGGCTACCGTACCGAGCTGAACGCCTTCGCCCAGTTCCAGAAGGCCATCGACTACTCCGACGGGTGGCTCTCCAGGACGGATTCCATCCTCCAGGACATGGACGACCTCCTGGGCCGGGCGAGCGAGCTGGCGGTCCAGCAATCGTCGGGTACCGCAACCGCGCAAACAAGGGAAGGCGCTGCCGAGGAGATACGGCAGATCCGGGAAATGATCCTTGGACACGCGAATTCCAAGTACGGGAACAAGTACCTCTTCGGCGGGACCATGACCCAGAGCCCTCCGTATCTCGATGTCGATGTCGAGAACTGGCAGGACGACGTCTCCACCCTTGGCGCCGCCCCTGCTGCTCCGTCGGACGGCGAGCGGTACATCAGCTCGACCGACGGCCACATCTATGCCTACAATGCCGCCTCCACCTCCTGGGCAGACCAGGGCGCGCCCTCGGAGGGCACCGCGGTGGTGGTGGCAGATCAAAGCGAGATGTACGTCTTCTCGGATGGGCAGTGGAAGGCTCTCTACCAGGGGAACGATTCCTCCTTTTCCGTGCAGATCGGCAAAGGGGACACCGTTCAGACCAATATCCCGGGCAGCGAGATCTTCACCAACCCGGAGGGGAACGTGGTCATGACCCTCATGCAACTCGAGAGGGCGCTTCGGAACAACGATCAGGGAGGCATCAGCAGTGAACTGTCCCAGATCGAGGCCTCCAGCAAGGTCATCTCGGACAAGCTCGCCAAGGTCGGTGCGACCGTGAACAGGCTCGAGCACACCAAGTCTGTCATCGAACGCTCCGACGTGGATACCCAGGAGCGCGTCTCCCTCATCGAGGATCTCGATTATGCAGACGCCATCACCTCGCTGCAGAACCAGCAGACCATCTATCAGGCGGCCTTGAAAAGTGCTTCCATGATCACTAGTTTGAGTCTTGTAGATTACATCTAGGGGGAAAGAACTCTTGGAAATAAAAACGCTCAGATTCGGTACCATGCCTGTTCAGGAGGACAAGATCATAACCTTTCCCAAAGGGATCATGGGATTTGCCCGGAACAAGCGGTACGTCCTCTTCCCCCATAGCGAAGGCTCTCCCTTCTTCTGGTTGCAGAGCCTGGAGGACGGCGACCTCGCCTTTGTGGTGACCAACCCCCGGATCGTCAACTCCGACTACGCCGTGGACATCGAGGAGGGAGTCCTCCTCGAGCTCGATGCGGAGCAGCCCTCCGATCTCGAGGTGATGTGCATCGTCACCGTGCCCCGCAATCAGCCCGAGCGCATGACCATAAACCTGCTGGGGCCGATCATCATCAACGCCCGGAACCGTAAAGCCGCCCAGATCATCTGTGACAGGCAGAGCTACTCGCACTGCCATCCCGTGATCCCGGAAAAGCCGGTCTGACAACCCAACCGGGGTGTGGTGAGGGCTCCGGTCTTTCCCTGTCCACAGTGTCACACAAGCTTTTCCCTCCGGGCCTCTTCCGATGTGCCCTGAGGCTTTAAGCAGACAGACCGAAACCTCTCATGCACGGTGACGCTTGCGCTCGTTCAGGCATGCTCATGCCGGATGTGCCGAACCTACTTCCCGAGCTTCTTTTGGGCCTTTGCGTGTGCCTTGGCCGTCTTTTTGAGGATCTTTTCCTCCTGCACCCGACCTGAGGAAGGCTTCCGCTCAGGTGAGGGACGTCCGGGGGAAGGGGGCGCAACATCCTTTTCCCGGTGAAACTGCGAGAGCACCACCCTGCCGAGGTACTTCCCGAAAAAGCCGAAAAAGCCGGCCGCGAACACGAGGATTGCCCACTTTACGGACTCGGGGAGATTCACCTGTTCGAACATGGCCCTATCCTACCTCAAGAAGGCATTGACAAGCAACTCTCCCTGATACAGGGTTCCCCTGCAGGCCTACCAGAACGACTGCCTTTCACAAAAAACCGATGCGCCCCTCCCCTTTCCGGTTGACTCACGAACAGGCATGACACTATAGAAAGCCCGAGGAGATCATGTATAAAAACGTCATATCATTCGTGGCCAGGGGAACGAACAGCGGGAAGACCTACCTCATGGAGCGCCTCATCGAAGAGATGAAGAGGCGCGGGAGAAAGGTAGCGACCTTGAAGCACACCATACACCCCCCGGCAGTCGACTCCGAGGGAAAGGATACCGACAGGTTCATCCACAGGGGGGCGGACCGTGTCGTCCTGTTCTCGGATGAAGGGCTCATCCTGTATGAGACCGGCCCCATCCCGGTCGATTATCTGTACGCCCTCTCCTCCTGCGGTATGGATGTCGTGCTCGTGGAGGGATTCAAGAGAGGTCCCTTCAAGAAGATCGAGGTCTTCAACGAGGAACTCTATGACAAGCCGCTCAGCCTGGACCATCCAGGCCCCGATTACCTCGCCATCGTGAGCCGCAAGCCCATGGACGTCAGTATGCCTCACTTCTGCTTCGAAGACATCGGGGCAATCTGCACGCTCATCGAAGAAAGCGCGGGGCTGAAGCCGAATCCCGCCGGGTGAACCCCCACCTTTCTCCCCCGGGAAAACATCTCTCCAATCACATCTGGCATCACTCATCGAACTATGCTAAAGGCACTCTTCTATGTTGATCGTAAGGCTGAAACCCAGGAAGGAGTCCCCCGTACTCGGCGGACATCCGTGGATATACTCGGGCGCCATCGACAAGGTCCAGGGCTCGCCCGACGAAGAGCGCCTCTGCCGGGTGATCGATGCGAAAGGTCACTTCATCTGCCAGGGCCTGTACAATCCCATCTCCCAGATAGCGGTGAGGGTGCTCACGCTCGGCAAGGAAACCGTCGACCGGTCATTTTATGCAGCCAGGATCAGGAGCGCCGTGGAGATGAGAAGGCGCATCATGGATCCCGAGACATCCTGCTACCGCCTCATCAATTCCGAGGGCGACCTGCTGCCCGGCCTGGTGGTGGACCTCTACCACGACGTTTTGGTCATGCAGATCGCTACCCCCGGGATGGAGGAGCTCAAGGCAGACCTCACGGAGATCCTGTCTTCGCTGTTTCCGTCCCACACGATCTTCGAGCGCTCGAACATGAGGACCAGGGGGTCGGAAGGCTTGAGGCCCTCGAGCGGCGTGCTCCACGGACAGGTGGAGGGGGCCGATATCGGTGTGAGCGAGCGGGGCACCCCCTTTCTCGTGGATATCTTCACGGGTGACCGTACCGGGTTCTACCTCGAGCTCAGGGATATCAGGCAGCGGGTCATGTCGTATGCCAGGGACAAGGAGGTGCTCGACCTTTTCTGCTACACGGGCGCCTTCTCCATCTGCGCGCTCAAGGGCGGTGCACGCTCCGTGGTCTCGGTGGAATCCTCCTCCCCTGCCCAGGCCCTGCTGAAGAAGAACATGGAGCTCCACAAGATCAAACCGTTCGTGTGGAGGCACATCAAGGAGGATGTATTCAGGTTCTTGAGCGACGACAGGGGGAGCTATGACCTGGTGCTCTGCGATCCGCCGGCCTTTAACAAGGAGCTCGACGAGCACCTGAAGGTCCTCGGCCTTGCCATGACCAGGGTGAAACCCGGGGGACTGCTCTTTTCGCTGGCCCCGGTGACGTCTCAGTTCTCCCCCACCGACCTGGTCAGGGCCATCAGCCGTGCAGCCCAGAACCTCTCGCGAAAGGCCAGGATCCTCGAGCCGCTTGCCCAGTCCGCAGACTTTCCCTTCCTGCCGTCTCATCCGCAGGGCATGCAGCTGGCAGGTTTCGTGACATACCTGGAGTAGATGCCGCAAGGCAGGCCACGGAGAAAAATCGTGTCCTGGTGAAGCTTCATCCCTGTTCCCCTCCAGAGAGAGGGGATCTTTGCCTTCGTCTCACGCGGAACGGCTGCCCCGGAGGATCACCCCATCCTGCTTTCGAGCAGCCTGCCTCCGAGTACGTGAAGGTGGAGGTGAGGGACGATCTGCGTGCCGTCCCTGCCGCAGTTTACCACGATCCGGTACCCGGAATCCTTGATGCCCTTCTGCTTCGCGACCTCCTGGGCGGCCTTCAGCATGGCAAACCACACTTCTTTGTCATCGAGATCGTTGAGGTTTTCCACGTGCTGTTTCGGGACCACGATGGTGTGCACCGGAGCAAGCGGCTCGATGTCATCGAAGGCCAGGACACGGTCATCCTCGTACACCTTGGTGGAAGGAACATCTCCCTTGACGATCATACAGAAGATACATCCCATGTTCGCTCTCCCTGCATAGTGATGTTCTGCAATGCATTTTCCTTGGCCCGGCTCGACAGGGTTCATTCCTCTCCGTTGGGCTTAGGGGAGGGGTGTGTCACGGGACAGCCGCACCGCCTCTCTCAAGTCCACGCGCCCCTCGTAGATCGCCTTGCCCACGATGGCCCCGAAAAGGCCCGGGGTCCCCATGAGGGATCGGATGTCCTCCATGCCCGACACCCCGCCCGAGGCGATCACCGGCGTCCTGATCCGGCCGGCCAGCTCTGCGGTGGCCCCGATGTTGGGCCCGGTAAGCATCCCGTCCCGCGAGATGTCGGTGTAGACCACAAAGGCCGGGTCGAACTGTTCGAAGTGCCGCGCCACCGAGATGGCTGTCTGCTCGGAGAGCTCTTTCCATCCCTGCACCGCCACCTTCCCGTTCAGGGCATCGATGCCGATGCCCACCCTCCCGGGAAATTGCTCCATGATCCCCTGTGCCGCAAGGGGGTCCTTCACCACGATCGTGCCGAGGATGACATAACTGACCCCGAGGTCGAACATGCGCTGCGCATCCGCGACGCTCCGGATGCCTCCGCCGACCTCGATTTCCCCCTTCACCGAGGCGCAGATGCCCGCTATGGCCTGGACATTCATGCCCCTGCCTGCCAGCGAACCGTCGAGATCCACCACGTGGATCCTTTGGGCACCGGCATCCACGAATGATTTCGCAACCTCTCCGGGGTTCTCGCTGTAAACGGTCACCTCCTCGAAAACGCCCTTCTTCAGCCTGACGACCCTGCCTTGATGCAGGTCTATGGCCGGTATGATGATCACTGGACTTCCTCCCTGAACTCCTTTACCCACCAGCTCTTGAACAGCGTGGAGTACTTCAGGAGATAGATCTTCCGGTTGGATGCCTCCACCTTGTAGTACTCGCTGGGGAAAAAGCTCGGATCGACATATGCCTCGTTCCAATGCTCCACGACGAGCTCGACATCGAGGCCCCCGCCTTCGATTTCGAACCAGGTTGGCTCTCCCGGATGTTTGTGGCTGTCAAGCGTCTTCACCCGGGTGGGCCTGAATCTCACAGAGACGCCTTGGTGGAGGGGATGTCCGTTCCGGAGATGGAGACCGCCTGTTTCAGCGCCCGGGCAAAGGCCTTGAAGCACGCCTCCGAGAGGTGATGGCCGTTTCCGGAAGCGCAGACGGTCACATGCATGGTAATGCCCGCCTGGAAGGCCAGCGACCGGAAAAACTCGGGAACGAGCTCCAGGTCGAGGTCCCCGGCCTGGCCGTGAAAGAAATCCCCGCCGTGGATAACGAAGAAGGGCCTTCCCGAGAGGTCGATCGTCACCTCCACCAGCGACTCGTCCATGGGGATCTTGGCCAGGCCGTACCGGGTGACCCCGTGCTTGTCTCCCAGAGCCTTCCTGATCGCCTTGCCCATGACGATCCCGATGTCCTCCACGGTGTGGTGGAGATCCACGTGCACGTCGCCCTTCGCCTCAACCGTGAGGCCGATGCCTGCATGCGTGGCCAGGGCATCGAGCATGTGGCTCAGGAACCCCGAAGGGATTTGCAGCCCCACTTCGCCCCCGTCGAGACACACCCTCACCGTAATCTCGGTCTCCTTGGTCTTCCTGGTAACGACGGCCTCTCTCATGCACCCCCCTTGACGGCCTTCTTGAAGGTCAGTATTGCCTTTTCCAGGTGAGCCACATCCGCGCCTCCCTGGGCGAAAAGGGCCTTGCCTCCCCCCCTGCCGCCCACTTCGGTGAGCACGGCCTTCATGAGCTTGCCGGCATCGAGAGTGCTCGACAGGTCGGCGGTTGTCATGGTCATGAAGGTGGCCTTGTCCTTGCCCGGGGCAGCGAGGAACACCACCCCGGATTTGATACGGTCCTTGAGCCGGTCGCCCACCTCGCGCATCTGGGTTATGTCATCGGTTTCGATCTTTCTGATCACCACGGTGAAGCCGTCCACGGAAAATTCTTCCTCGTCCGCCCCGCTCCCCGTTCCGGTGGCGATCTTGATGGTGAGATCCTTTATGGCATTCTCCTGCTCCCTGATCCTCCCCTGCAGGCTGCCTATGCGTTCCGGGATCTCGTTCGGCGCACACCTGAGTCGGTCCGCTGCATCGAAGACGGTGCCTGCCAGGGACCGGAGATACTCCAGGGACCTGGTGCCAGCCACGGCCTCGATCCGGCGCAAGCCTGCCGAGACGCTCGCCTCCGAGACGACCTTCACGAGCCCGATCTCTCCGGTGGACTTGCAGTGCGTCCCTCCGCAGAGCTCCACCGAGACGCCGTCCCCCATGGTCACCACCCGCACTTCATCACCATATTTTTCAGTGAACAGCGCCATGGCGCCCCTGCCGAGGGCCTGCTCCTTGGAGAGGACCTCGGTGACGATGGGGAAGTCTTCGAGCACGAACTGGTTTACGATAGCCTCCACATTCTCGATCTCTTCTGCGCTCACGGCGGTGAAGTGGGTGAAATCGAACCTGAGCCTGGCATCGTTGACCAGTGATCCGGACTGGTGGACATGGTCGCCGAGCACCTCCCTCAGTGCCCTCTGGAGCAGGTGAGTGGCGCTGTGATGGCGCATGACGCTCTTGCGCCTTCCGGCATCCACCAGAAGCCTGACGGTCTGGCCTGTTGAGAGGGCACCGGATCTGACGTGCACACGATGGAGGAACACCTCGGTCTCAGTCTTGGTCGTGTCGAGGACCTCAGCCTCCCCTTCGGGGAAGATCATCGTGCCGGTGTCGCCCACCTGGCCTCCGGACTCTCCATAGAACGGGGTTATGTCCGTGATGACGAGGGCTTCCTGTCCCTCGGATGCTGTCTGGGCGGCCTGCATCGATCCGTCTGCGCCTTTGACCTGGACCTCGAGGATGCGTGCCTCCGCCTCGAGTGCATCATACCCCACAAACCGGACAGAACCCTTTCCCGACACCGAGCTCACCCCCCCTGCCTCCGAGGTGAAGCCGCCGAAGCTCGACGAGCCGCGGGCCTTCTCCCGCTGGAGCTCCATCTGGGCTTCGAAACCCTCGTGGTCGACGCCGATGGAGGCCTTGGCCGCGATGTCCTCGGTGAGGTCCACAGGGAACCCGAAGGTGTCGTAGAGCATGAACACGTCCTCGCCCGCGATCTGCTTGCCGCCCTTGCTCCTGAGGTCAGAAAGGATCTCGTCGAGCATGCCCAGGCCCCGGTCAAGGGTCTTGAGGAAACGCTCCTCTTCGTTTTCCACGACCTTGTCGATAAAATCCTTCCGGCTGAAAAGATCGGGGTAGACGTCGCCCATGTCCCGGACCACCTGCATGGAGACCTTGTGCAGGAAGGCATTGTCGAGACCCAGAAGCTTGCCGTGCCTGGCCGCCCTGCGGATGATGCGCCTGAGTACGTAGCCTCGCCCCTCGTTGGAGGGCATGATCCCGTCCCCCACCAGGAAGGCGCTCGCCCGTGCGTGGTCCGCCACCACCCGCACCGAGACGTCCATATCCTCGCTGGTGCCGTAGCGTATTCCGGCAAGCCGGGAGATAAAATCGATGAGCGGGGCGAACAGATCGGTATCGTAGTTGCTCTTCATGCCCTGCATCACGGCAGTGATGCGCTCGAGCCCCATGCCCGTGTCGATATTCGGTGCCGGCAGCGGGGTCAGGATGCCCCCCTGATCCCGGTTGAACTGCATGAACACGAGGTTCCAGATCTCCAGATACCGGTCACAGTCGCATTCGCCTGCCCTGCACTCAGGCCTTCTGCAGCCGACCTCCGGCCCCTGGTCGTAGAGAATCTCGGAGCACGGCCCGCATGGGCCGGTGTCCCCCATGGCCCAGAAGTTGTCCTTGTCGCCGAGCCTGAGGATACGTTCCGGTGCAAGCCCGATATGGGTCTGCCAGAGATCGAAGGCCTCGTCATCGGTATGGTGGACGCTCGCAAAGAGCTTGTCCGGGTCGAGGTGCATCCGGTTTACGAGAAGGTCCCATGCATACTCGATGGCGCCCTTCTTGAAGTAATCCCCGAAGGAAAAATTCCCGAGCATCTCGAAGAAGGTATGGTGCCTGGCGGTCCTGCCGACGTTCTCCAGGTCGTTGTGTTTGCCTCCTGCCCTCACGCATTTCTGGGAGGTGGTGGCCCTCGTGTATGCCCTCTTCTCGGTGCCTAAAAACGTGGACTTGAACTGCACCATGCCCGCGTTGGTGAAGAGCAGGCTCGGGTCATCGCCCGGCACCAGTGATGAGCTCTGGACTTTCGTGTGTCCCTTCTCCTGGAAATAGTCCAGAAACATGCTGCGAATCTCAGATCCCTTCATTCTTCCACTCCGCCTACCGTGTCTATGACCAGGTCCAGCGGGAAGCCCCTCCCGGCAAGAAACCGCGTGAGCTTTTCCCTGCCGAGGTCTTTCCTCCTGGCGATGATCATGGCTATTCTCTTTCCTTCGCCCAGATCTTCCGGGATGCCGCCAAGGGCATCATATGCCATTTCCTCGGGGAACCCGAGCCCCTCGAGGAAGAGCCTGATGGCATAATCCCCATACCCCCGCTCAGCCATGAGAAGGGCCCTGCGCCGGGCATATTCTCTGTCGTTGAGATAGCCCAGCTCCCGGATCCTCGCGAGGCTGGCCTCGATGATCTCGTCGCTGGCTCCCCTGCCCTTGAGTTTTTTTTTAAGTTCCATCGACGACACGGCCCGCCGGGAAATGACCGCAAGGGCGTACCGTATGCCGTCACTCGACGTCGCGATACTTGCCTTCCTGGTAGAGGGTCGTTTTTGCAAGCTCATCGGGTTCCTGCTCCGGTTCTTCCTTTTCGAACTGGTCCCATTTGCTGTCGCTCGTTCCCCTTATGCCTTTCATGCGCAGCGCAAAGTCGTTGGGGTTGGTGGCGTTCCGCATGGCTTCGTGATAGTTCACCATGCCGTCCTTCACCAGGGACATCAATGACTGGTCAAAGGTCTGCATCCCGTAGGAGATGGTGCCGTCGGAAATGGCATCGGCGATCTCGTTGGTCCGGTTCTCGTCGGTGATGCATTCCCTGACCCGCGCCGTGGAGACGAGTATCTCCGCCGCAGGCACCACGCCCTGGCCGTCCGCCTTCGGCAGCAGCCGCTGGGAGATAGCGGCCTTCAACACCGCGGCGAGCTGAAGCCGGATCTGGAGGTGCTGGTGGGGCGGGTACTGGGAGACGATCCTCATGATGGTCTCCTTCGCGTCCAGGGTATGCAGGGTCGAGAAGACGAGATGGCCTGTCTCGGCTGCGGTGAGCGCGATGTCTATGGTCTCCCGGTCTCTCATCTCGCCCACGAGGATCACGTCTGGGTCCTGCCTGAGAGCCGCCCTGAGCGCCAGGGCAAAGGAGTTCGTATCGGAGCCCACCTCGCGCTGGTTGATAATGGATTTCCTGTCCCGGTGGAGAAACTCGATGGGGTCCTCGATGGTGATCACGTGGCAGTTCCTGTTGGTGTTGATGTGGTTCACCATGGCGGCAAGCGTCGTGGACTTGCCCGATCCCGTGGTCCCGGTGACCAGCACGAGTCCTTTGCGCTCGAGGCTGATGCGCTTGAGAACCTCCGGCATGTTCAGTTCTTCCAGGTTGGGCGGATCCGTGGGCACGATCCTGAACACCATGCCGTAGCTTCCCCGCTGCCTGAAGCAGTTGACCCTGAACCGGGCTACCTGGGAAAGGCTGTAGGCGAAGTCGATCTCGTTGGTGGTCTCGAATTTCGCCTGCTGGTACTGATTCAGAATGCTGTAGGCCATGGCATAGATGTCGTCGTTGCTGAGCTTCTCCTGATCGCGCAACGGGATCAGCGCACCGAACCTCCTGATCACCGGGGGTAGCCCGACCTTCAGATGAACGTCGGAAGCCGACATGTCCACAGACTGTTTGAGAATCGGATCGATGTCCATTTATTTTTCTCCGGAAAGCTGGTCTAGCTGCTGTTTGGCGATGAATCGATCCCTGAGCGCATCATAGATCTCCTGGAAGATCTCGGGATGTTCCCGGAGGAAAGTCTTGGCCGCCTCCCTGCCCTGGCCCAGCCTCTGCTTGTTATACGTGTACCACGAGCCGGATTTCTCGATGATGTTTTTGTCCGGGAGACTGGCCGCATCCAGGAGCTCGCCTGACCGCGATATGCCTTCCCCGAACATGATGTCGAACTCCACCTCCTTGAAGGGCGGTGCGAGCTTGTTCTTGACGACCTTCACCTTTGTCCTGTTCCCCACGATCTTGTCTCCGTCCTTGATGGGTCCGGCGTTCTTGATCTGGAGCCGCACGCTCGCATAAAACTTCAGCGCGTTGCCGCCGGTGGTGGTCTCCGGGTTCCCGTAGAGCACCCCGATCTTCTGTCTGGTCTGGTTGATGAAGACCGCCGTGGTCTTCGTCTTCGAAATGGCGCCGGAGAGCTTACGCAGGGCCTGCGACATGAGGCGGGCCTGGAGGCCCATATGGGCGTCGCCCATATCTCCCTCGATCTCTGCCCGCGGGACAAGGGCCGCCACCGAGTCGATCACCACGATGTCCACGGCATTGGACCTCACCAGGGTCTCGGCAATGTCGAGGGCCTGCTCGCCCGAGTCTGGCTGGGACACGAGGAGGTCATCGATGTTCACGCCCAGATGCTGTGCATAGGTCACGTCGAGAGCGTGCTCCGCGTCGATGAATGCGGCTACCCCGCCTGCCGCCTGCGTGGAGGCGATGCAGTGCAGGGACAAGGTGGTCTTTCCGGAGGACTCGGCGCCGTAGATCTCGGTGACCCTCCCCCGGGGTATGCCGCCGATGGCCAGGGCCTCGAAATCCAGCAGGAGCGACCCGGTGGATACGACCGGAACCCCCTTGCCGACAGCATCGGCGCCCATGCGCATAATGGACCCCTTGCCATAGGACCTCTCGATCTTGGTGATAGCGTCCTCCAATGCCCTCTTTCTGCCTTCTTCCATCTTTCTTTCCCCTCCTTTAACTACCCAGGCTACTTCTGTGGAGAACGGTGTACCGTGCGCCGCTGGGCAACAGCTCGCTCCGGTGCAGCAGCACCTCTGAAACGGTGAACATCCCGGTAAACGAGTCTATACCAAGATCTAGCATAGTTGGTGCCTTTAGTCTACCCAGGGTGATGTGGGCGGAAAACGGCCGCCTCTCCTGCGGGACCCCGCACCGGGCACACGCCGTCTCGACGAAGGCCGCCAGGGAGAACAGCTCTTCCACATCTCCGGCCAGGCCTGCCCACACGACCCTGGGCCGCCTCACATTCGGAAAGGCCCCGCACCCGGAAAGGGAAAGCCTCAGGGGGTGGTAGCCCCGGGCAGCCGTGTCAAGCTCTCCCGAGATCCGGGGCACGAGGTCCTCGGGGGTGTCGCCCAGGAACTTCAACGTGAGGTGCATCCCCTCCGGGCGCACCCATCTCACCCCGCGGTTCTTCCCCTTGAGCTGCGTGATCGTATCTGCGAGCCTTTCCTTGATATCATCAGGTATGGGAAGCGCGATGAAGGTCCTGATCATGGATAAAGGCTCTTAGCATAAACAGGGCAGCCTTGGCACTGATCATCTTGTTTCCCGTCCTGTCGAAACGGAAGTGATATCGGCTCGCGAGCGCGCTGTCTTTCGTCCCGGTACAGATCCACACCGTTCCCACGGGCTTTTCCGCAGTCCCCCCATCGGGGCCTGCAACACCGGTCACGGCGAGGCCGACGTCGGCGCCGGTGCGATTCAGCACGCCAAGGAGCATGCCCCGCGCCACCTGCTCGCTCACCGCGCCAAAGCTCTCGAGATCGGCCCTGCACACCCCCAGGAGACCCATCTTCACCTCGTTGCCGTAGGAAACCACCGATCCGAGGAAGTAGTCCGAGCTGCCCGGGACCTGCGTGACGAGGTGCCCCACGAGTCCGCCGGTGCAGGATTCAGCGGCAGCGAAGGTGAGCCCGCGTTCCTTGAGAAGGGTTCCTATGGTCCTGGCCAGGTCCGGTCCTTCCAGGGCGTGCCTGCCCAGGATGGACCGGATCCGTGTGTCCAGTTCCGCCGGCACGATGAGATGGATCTCCATGTCCTGGGGCAGGAAGCTGCACCGCTGTGCCTCAGGACCGATCCGCTGTGCGATCTCGGTCTCCCTGAGGCCGAAGACGGTTATCTCCGCGGTCTTTGGCGCAAGATCCCCGAGGTGCTCCAAGAGGGACGGGAACATGGCCAGGGACTCTTTGGGAACCCCGGGGAGAAACACCACCCGGGCACCTTCGAGCCTCAGGTCTACCCCCGGGGCAGAGCCTACGGGGTTGGGGATGCTCCCCTGCGAGAGCGGCGAGACTTTCTTTTTCAGCTCTTCTATGGCTTGGCAGGTGGTATCGTCGGGGGTAAGGCCGAGCCCGCCGGTCACGACAATGAGATCACTCTGCCCCAGGAGATCGAGAATGGCCGAGCAGAGCCTGCCGGGCGCATCCGCGATCATCCTCACCTCGAGGAGCGAGACACCCTTGGCGAAGAGGCCGGCTGCAAAGGGCCTGACCAGGGCGTCCCGTCGTCTGCCGGTGATGATCTCGCTCCCTGTGATCACGAGGGAGGCATTCATCTCCTTGCTCCCCTCTTCTGCATGAGGTGCAGGAGGCATGCGCTCATGACGCCGGCAGCGAGGTCGTCGGCCATGATGCCCACCCCCCCGGGAATTGTCTTGTCGATGGACCCGACAGGCGGCGGCTTCACGATATCGAAGAACCTGAAGAGCGCGGTGCCGAGCACGATATCCCTGAATCCCGCGGGTCGGGAGACCAGGGTCACGAGAAGCCCGCAGACCTCATCGATGACGATCCGTGACGGGTCCCTGCCCCATTCCTGTTCGATCTCCCCGGACACCACCACCCCGATGGCCGTGAGAAGGGCCACGACAAGCAGGTAAGGCACGAGGGAAAGCCTTCTCAGGAGGAGATAGAGCGGGAGAGCCGCGAGGGTGGCAAAAGTCCCGGGAGCCTTGGGAAAGAACCCTGCGCCGAAGAAGGTGGCAATGGCCGCTTGTGGTGCCTTGGGCATGGAAGCACAGCTCAGCTTGGGTTCTTGATGTGCTTGATCTCGCCGATGAGCTTATCGAGCGGGCCTTTGGCGACGAGGGCATTCATCTCATCCATGATCTGGTGAAAATGATCGACGATGAGATCGCCTTCAGCAGTCAGGTGAGCGCCGGTCCTGCCGTGCCGGCCTTTCTCAAGCAGGCTGATACCGAGCCTGTCCTCGTAATTTCTCACCTTTCCCCAGGCTGCACGGTACGACATCTTGAGCATCAGGGCAGCCTTGTGGAGTGAGCCCGTCTCACGGACCAGCAGGAGCAGCTGGTATATCCCGCCGCCGAAAACCGACTTCCCTTCCATTTCAATCCATACCTTGTAAGCAACGCGCATGAGGGTACAATATCACGAAGTCTTTTCTCTTTCAAGCATTCCTCCTCCGGATAGGAGTTGATCGGAACGCATCAAATGCGCTATGTTGCTGCGAAATCGACGAGCGTGGAGTCCTTGTATGAACGAGTGTCTGATAGCGGAATTTCCCCTGCATGAGGGGAAAACGGTTACCATCAAGGGGTGGGTTGCCAACAGAAGATCCAGTGGAAAGGTGTCCTTCCTGATTCTCAGGGATGGCTCCGGCATCTGCCAGGCCATCGTGGAGAGGGAGACCTTCGCCGGGCCGTACGAAGAGATCAAGAAACTGCCCCTCGAGTCCTCCGTGATCGCGTCGGGGAGGGTGGTGGCGGAAAGCAGATCGCCGGGCGGCTTCGAGCTGCACGTCGACGGCCTCGACATCGTGCAGAAGTCAGAGGAATTCCCCATCGGCAAGAAGGAGCACGGCCCCGACTTCCTCCTGAACAATCGCCACCTGTGGCTGAGGTCTCCCCGCCAGATCGCCATCATGCGGGTCAGGGACGCCCTGGTGAGGCACGTGCGAGAGTTCTTCCACACAAACAATTTCACCCTCATCGATACCCCCATCTTCACCACCACGGTGGGCGAGGATTCATCGAACCTCTTTTCCCTCGACTACTTCGATCTGGGCAAGACCTACCTGTCCCAGACAGGCCAGCTCTACCTCGAGGCAGCCATCTTCGGCCTGGGCAAGGTGTTCTGCCTGGGGCCCACCTTCCGGGCGGAGCGCTCGAAAACGAGGCGCCACCTGACCGAGTTCTGGATGGTGGAAGGCGAGATGGCCTTCTTCGAGCACAAGGACAACCTCGAGCTCCAGGAAAACTTCGTTACGTACATCGTCCAGAACACCATCAGGGAAATGGCCGACGAGCTGACGAAGCTCGAGCGCGACATCGAGCCCCTGAAAAAAGTTGCTCCGCCATTCTACCGGGTCAGCTACGACGAGGCTCTGGAGATACTCCACAAGGAAGGCTCGGATATCCAGTGGGGCTCGGACCTGGGCGGCGACGACGAGACCATCATCACGAACCTCTTCGACAAGCCCGTGTTCATCGAGAACTACCCGAAAAAGGTCAAGGCCTTCTACATGAAGCAGCACCCGGAAAGGCCCGAGTGCGTGCTGTGCGCCGACCTGCTCGCACCCGAAGGATACGGCGAGATCATAGGCGGGTCGCAGCGCGAGGACAACTACGACGTCCTGCTCAAATCCATCCACGATCAGAAACTCGACCCGGAGCGGTACGGGTGGTACCTCGACCTGAGGAAATACGGCAGCGTGCCCCATTCGGGCTTCGGGCTCGGCATCGAACGGACGCTTTCGTGGATCTGCGGTCTGAAGCACGTCCGTGAGACCATCCCCTTCCCGAGGATGCTCTACCGGGCATATCCGTAATACGGAAAGTTCCGCCGGCATTGAGCTCCCCTGATTTTATCTTCAGGGTATGGAAGAGAATCTTCCGGTCTGTTCATTTTTGTCGTCCCGCCCGGTGTTTTGCGAGATGACAAGAATGAACAGGCCGGCTTCAAGGGAAGTATCCCTCTTCAATCCCCTCATCTCGCTTATCTTAAGGAAGAGGCTGGGTTAAAAGAAGCTCGAGCGTGTTGCTCCGGGTGCTGAACTACTCAGGCCTGCTCAGGAACATGCAAACGATCCACCCCCGGCAAAGGCTGTGCGGGGTGGAAAAAAAAGAAGGAACAAAGACTGGAGCGGGAAACGGGATTCGAACCCGCGACTTTAACCTTGGCAAGGTTACACTCTACCACTGAGTTATTCCCGCACCAGGGGCTTTATATGCAACCGGAAGTTGATTTGTCAAGGCACAATTGTCTCGGGTGTCAACCTGCTGTCCTCACACCAAAATATCTCGCCCCCTTGCGGCCGTGCACCTGCTCCTCCGGAAAGGCCTTTCCCCTCGAGGTGAAGGCCCTGGACGGTGATGCCGAGCTGAGCCCGCCCAAGAAGCGACGAAGGCCCCTGCTGAGGAACTGTACGCGGGGTTGGGTAGTCTCTGCCCCGGGATGAACGTACGGCCCGTCATGGAGGAGAATTCAGGCATCAGGCTCCCGGCAGTGTAGAATATCTTCACCTTGACACGCCTCTTTTCTCCTACAAGGTCCTGTTTTTCATACAACCAATATACTGGTCCCCGTATATCATTATGGGGTACTCACCCTATTCTAATCTTTTCTTTTTGGCATTAATGAATAAACAGCAATGGGCAGGTAGGGATACAGAACACGACAGGGGATTACAGGCTGACGGCAGCCGGGAGAAAAGGGGACAGTGCAACCGCCAAGGAATCGGATCCCCGGGCGACTGAGCGCTTCGCTTAACCCACTCCGCTGTAAGCGCCCCATGAGAGATAGTAAGAAGTTCTTGTCCTCACCATGGAGACGGTACCCTAATACCCCATATTCAGCCCCCCGTCTTCATGGTGCAGGACAGAACGTTTTAACATGCAACAAGGATGAAGTGTACAGCTCAACGGAAGGTGCGTCATGAATGATTTCATCCGGAGAAAGTACCTGCAGAAACTCCGATCAGCCGACCAGGTGGCTCGAATGGTCAGATCCGGAGACAGGATCTTCTTCGGAGAGATCGTGGTCATGCCCGATTCCCTGGATGAAGCCCTTGCAGAAAGGGCTGGCGAACTCTCCGACATCATCATCGAGGGGGTCTGCCTCCCCAAGGTTCCCAGGTTCATCACCGCCGACCCGAACAGGGAGCACTTCATCTACAATGACTGGCACTTCTCCGGAGCCGGCAGGAAGATGTATCAGCAGGGACTGTGCAGCTACATACCCTTCGCGTATCACCAGGGTCCGAGAATCATCCGGAAATACAACCAGTATGACTTCGTGTTCATCACCGCATGCCCCATGGACTCGCAAGGGTACTTCAATTACGGTCTGTGCAACTCCATAACCTCCGCCATCATCACCAAGGCAAAGAAGATCGTGGTGGAGGTCAATGAATCCATCCCTCACTGTCTGGGCGGGAACCAGGAATCCGTGCACATTTCCCGGGTCGACTACATCGTGCAGGGCAAGAATCCTCCTCTCATGGAGATCACGCCCGGCATCCCCACAGAAACGGAAAATCAGATCGCCCGGCACATCGTGGGCGAGATCGAAGATGGGTCCTGCCTGCAGCTCGGAATCGGCGGGCTGCCCAACGTTGTTGGTTCCCTGCTCGCCGAGAGCGATATCAAGGACATCGGCATCCACACCGAGATGCTCGTGGATTCCATGGTGGACCTGTACACCTCCGGCAAGGTCACCGGCAACTGCAAGACCATCGACCGCTTCAAGATGTCTTACACCCTTGCCATGGGCACGAAAAAACTTTACGCCTTCCTCGACAACAACCCGGCGTGCGCCTCTTACCCGGTCAATTACATCAACGACCCGAAGATCATCGCGGTCAACAACAAGGCAGTGGCGATCAACTCAGCCATCGAGGTGGATCTGTTCGGACAGGTCTGTTCGGAATCCGTCGGCCCGATGCAGATCTCGGGCACGGGAGGCCAGTTCGACTTCATCTATGGGGCGTTCAATTCCCATGGCGGCAAGGGGATCATCAGCCTGAGCTCCACCTACACCGACAAGGAAGGCACGGTCCATTCCCGGATCGTCCCGACCCTGAGGCCGGGCTCCATCGTGACGGTGCCGCGCTCCATCGTGCAATACGTGGCCACCGAATACGGAGTCGTACAGCTCAAGGGCAAGTCCACCTGGGAGCGCGCCGAGGCTCTCGTCGGTATCGCACACCCCATGTTCAGGGACGAGCTCATCGCTCAGGCGGAAGAGATGAAGATCTGGCTCAACAGGAACCGGCATGACGCCGACAACATAGCAATCTGCTCTTAGTGCACCTTCCAAAGGGAAGAGAGGAACAGCGCAAACAACTTTTAACAGATCTCCTGACCATTCTATACCCCATGCGCTGTTCCTCATCTTTCCACCTTTTCAGTCCTTGTTTCCTCCCGCATGGCGAACTTTAGGCTTTTCCTTTCTTCATAAAAGGGGCAGGGGGAACTGCGTCGAAGGGGAGAGAAGGTGGTTCCAGTCATTTTGGAAATCTGCCACGGATTTCATGGACAGACAGGGGAGGGGGATGTGTCAGCAGGATGAAGCGGAAAACCCCTGCATGCTGCAGGGATTATCCTTACACATCCTCGCGGGGCTGCGGCCCGGGGACGATGCCGGCGATATCAGGGTCTTCTTCGCCCGAGATGATCTCCTTGTCGTCCTTGATATCCTTGCGCTCGACTTTTTTTGCTTCCTTGGCCAGGCGTTTCCGTCTTTTGGCCTCTTCCCGTTCTCTCTTCTTGAAGGTATTCGTGGATCTGTTTGCCATGTTCACCTCCCGGCTTGTTTTTCGCGGGATGTTCCAGTTGTGGTTTCTTGATGACTCTGCACTCTCGTGGTGTTTCTATGGGAGATCAAAAGATATTCAGGGGCGGGGTAATCCCGCCCCTGAAGGATTTTCATGCTTTCCTCACGTTGGAAGCCTGGTTGCCTTTCTGTCCTTTTACGATATCAAAGGAGACTTTCTGGCCTTCTTCGAGAGTCCGGAACCCCTGCTCGCTGATCGAGGTGTGGTGGACGAAAATATCTTCGCCGCTGTCTGTTGTAATAAATCCATATCCCTTTTCCCTGTTAAACCACTTTACTGTACCCTGTGCCATTGTGTTCTACCTCTTTTTGCTCGAGCCCCCGGTCGGCAAAACAGGAGACTCCGCGTGTGTATTTCTGAAAAGGGGATGATATCTTCACTGAAATGTTGACTTGGGGGGTCCGTACAGAAGTTGTACTTCGTAGGTCAAGATTCAAGTCAGATATATTCTTTTCAGATGTCCTCTACACGTAATGCACAATCAACGCAATGTCAAGTGTTACGTATGAAAATTAGCTGCATCCCCCGGTTTTGCCTCTGGATTCATCCTCCATGAATCGCCTGCCTCGACCCTCCTTTCCTCAACTGAAACTTGGCAGTTGACGGGGTGGAGACCCCATGATCCCCGTCACGGCAGTGGAAGCGTTGTCATCGGATCTCACCGCGTTCACCGGCCATTGCCTGGAAGGCGTCATAGATCGTCTCCGGGGGGGTGTAGCTCCGGGCATCCGGCTTTTTCAAAAGGGTGCGGCTCCGGCTCGGACAGGTGGTGACGCACAGACCGCACCCGATGCACCGTTCGGACCTGTACTGGATTTTGCCATCCTTGAACCTTACGGCGCCTACCGGACAGCGCTTCACGCACTCTTTGCAGGCCGTGCACAGTGATTCATCCGCAGCGCAGACATAATTGCTCTTCACCTCGCGGGCAGGGGCAGGGAAGAGCTTGAGGGAGATGAGCATGCCGCAGCAGCACGTGCAGCATGCGCACATGGCCTCCACTTTCTGCGAATTCGGGATCTGGATGACCAGGCCTTCCTCTTCGTTTCTCCGGAGGATTTCAAGGGCCTCATCCCTGGTTATGTAACGCGCCATGCCGTTGTCCACGTAGTACTCCGCAAACGAGTCGAACTGCAGGCAGGTCTCCAGGGGATGGCTGCACCCCTTGCCGTACATGCGAACCGCCTTGCGGCACAAACACTGCGCAACGGCGATGCGGCTCTTGCTCCGGATGATGGATGCGGCGTCGTCATAGGAGGCGATGGGCCGGTCGGAGGCTATCCCGGCATTGATGGGGATGGACCGCAGGTGCGGGGTCTTGAGGCCGTGGAACGTTCCCCCCAGGGCGGTGAGGTAGTATTCAGAGATGTCGCCCAGCAGCTCGGGGCTGAGGTTGTTGACCTGAAACTCGTAGATCCCCACAATGAAGGGGATCGCACAGTAGCGCACCGTCCGGTCTTCTCTCAGCCTGAAGAGGAGGCCCCTCCCTGCCATGTCCTCGAGCCTGGAACCCAGGGCTTCGGGATCATCTCCCAGGCGGCAAGCAACGGCGGCGGCGGTTTCCGGCTCGTCGCCCAAGGCAAGGAACAGCCCTGCATCGTCTTCGCTGAAGAGCCGCTTCAGGATCCGTATCTCTGCACCGCTTGTCGTCGAGGGATACCCGGTTGCCATCTGGTCCAGCCTCTTGCGCAGTCGCTCGTACACATCCGACATGGTGCATCCCCCTTCCCTCTTGCTGTTGAATGGGTATCATAGCGGATTCAATCGAGTGTTTCCATAATATCCTGTTGATTTTTGGAAAATTGCGGATATCTTAATTCATATCAGCTTATCATCCTACAATATACATGAGGGGGTCTCATGGCCGGGTTCAAGGAATACGATATCTACGATGCGCTCGGGCTTGCCGAGCTGGTGAAGAAAAGGGAGGTGTCCCCGCAGGAGCTCTGCGAGGAGGCCATCAGCCGTATCGACCGGATCAACCCCAAGGTCAATGCCGTCATCTACCGGATGTACGACATTGCGCACAAGTCCCTGAAGGGGCAGCTCCCTCAGGGACCGTTCTCCGGTGTTCCCTTTCTCCTGAAAGACCTCCTCACTTCCTATGCGGGCGTCCCTCTGAGCATGGGATGCAAGGCCTATAAAAACTACATCCCGTCCCGGGACAGCGAGCTGATGAAGCGGTACAAGGCCACCGGCGTCACGGTTCTGGGCAAGACCAATACCCCGGAGTTCGGCCTCATGGGCGTGACCGAGCCGGAACTGCACGGCCCGACGCGCAACCCCTGGAACCTCGACCACACGCCTGGCGGCTCCAGCGGCGGCTCTGCCGCGGCGGTGGCGAGCGGTATGGTGCCTTTTGCCTCAGGTGGGGATGGCGGCGGCTCCATCCGTATCCCCGCCTCGTGCTGTGCCCTCTTCGGACTCAAACCCTCCCGGGGTCGCAATCCCACGGGCCCCGAGTATGGGAACATCTGGCAGGGGGCGTCGGTGGAGCACGTGATCACCCGGACCGTGCGTGACAGCGCCGCCATGCTCGATGCCATCCGCGGAGCCGACCCGGGCGCACCGTACATCATCCCCGACCCGGAACGTCCGTACCTCGAGGAGGTGGGGCGAGAGCCGGGAACCCTGAGGATCGCCTTCACCAGGAGATCCCCCCTGGGCACCGAGGTGCACCCCGAGTGCAGAAAGGCCGTTGAGGATGCGGCGAATCTCCTTGCGAGCCTGGGCCACCAGGTGGAGGAGACGGAGCCCGACATAGACGGCATCGCCCTGGCAAAGAGCTATTTCATGATGTACTACGGCGAGATCTCTGCTGACGTCCAGGAGATGAAAAAAGTTCTCGGTCGCAAGGCGAAACATACGGACATGGAGGAAACCACCTGGCTGCTCAACCTCCTCGGCAATCTCTATTCCGCAGGCGAATTCGTGCTGGCCATGCGGCAGTGGAACACCTTTGCCAGGCAGATGGGGGCGTTCCATGAGAAATTCGATCTCTTCCTCACTCCCACCCTCGCCTCTCCGCCGGTAAAGATCGGCGAACTGAAACCCAAACCCGTTGAGGAACGCGCGCTGAAGGTCGTAAACTCCCTGAACCTGGGAAGGATCGTCAAGGTCTCGGGCATGGCTGAAAAGATTGCCCTGGAGAGTCTTTCCAAGACTCCCTTCACTCAGCTTGCCAACCTCACGGGTCAGCCCGCCATGTCGGTGCCTCTCCACTGGACGGCCGACGGCCTGCCCAGCGGGGTGCAGTTCATCGCGCGCTTCGGCGACGAGGCAACGCTCTTCCGGCTCGCGGCCCAGCTCGAGAAGGCCCGGCCGTGGTTCGACAGGAGGCCGGAGATATAGGCGGCCTTGCAGGATCGTTTGATATCAGGGGTGTCTAGAACAGTCCGCTGATGGTGCCGTCATCGTCCACGTCGATGGCGAGCGCCGCCGGGTTCTTGGGGAGCCCCGGCATGGCGAGGATCTTGCCGGTGTAGATCACCACGAAACCGGCGCCGGCGGACACTTTGGCTGAGCTCACCGTGATGGTGAATCCGTCCTTCGGGAACCCGGGGATCTTGGGGTTGTCGGTCAGCGAGCTCTGCGTCTTGGCGATGCACACGGGGAGATGGCCGTAGCCCATGTTCTCGATGGTCCGAAGGTCGGCGAGCGCCTGCTGGGAGAACTCCACACCCGTGGCGCCGTACACCTGGTGGGCAACGGTCTGCACCTTGACGGAAAGGGGATCTTCCAGGGCATAGAGCATCCTGAACGCGCAGGGTTTCTCGCAGAGAAGGGCGACCTTTTCCGCCAGCTCCAGGCCCCCGTCGCCTCCAGCCTCCCGGAGATCCGTGATCACGGCAGGGACCCCGAGGTCCTCGCAGCGCTTCTTCAGCTCCCCAAGCTCGGCATCGCTGTCCGCGAGGAAGCGGTTGATGGAGATGACGGCAGGCACCCCGAACCGGGCCAGGGTGTCCAGGTGCTTTTCGATGTTGCCCATGCCGTGCAGGGCATGGGCCCGCTTCGTCACCACGAGCACGACGGCCGAAGGCGTGAGCTTCGCGGCGCGGCACTTGATGTGGAAGAACTTCTCCGCCCCGAGGTCCGCGCCGAACCCTGCCTCCGTGACGGTGTAGTCCGCGAGCTTGCGCGCCATCTTCGTTGCCGCGATGGTGTTGCAGCCGTGGGCGATGTTCGCGAACGGCCCGCCGTGCACGAGCACGGGAACCCCCTCCACCGACTGCACCAGGTTCGGATTGATGGCATGCTTGAGCAGGGCCGCCATGGCGCCGTTTACCCCGATGTCTTTCGCGCAGATGGGCTTACGCAGGTAATCGTAGCCCACGATCACGCCGCCGATTTTCTCCTTGAGTTCCTTGAGATCGTTGGACAGGCACAGGATGGCCATGATCTCGGATGCGGCGGTGATCTCGAAGCCGTCCTCCCTCATGACGCCGTTTCTGCCCTGGTCCTCGAGGCCGAGGATGATGCTCCGCAGAGAACGGTCGTTCATGTCCATGACCCGTTTCCAGACCACGTGACGGGGGTTGATCTCCGGGGAGTGCCGGTGGTGAAGGTGGTTGTCCACCACGGCGGCCAGAAGGTTGTGCGCCGTGGACACGGCATGGATGTCGCCGGTGAAGTGGAGATTGATGTCCTCCATGGGCAGGACCTGGGAGAAGCCGCCGCCCGCAGCGCCGCCCTTGACCCCCATGCACGGCCCCAGCGAGGGCTCGCGGATGGCCATCATGGAACGTTTCCCGATGCGGGCAAGCGCCTGGCCGAGCCCGATGGTCGTGGTGGTCTTTCCTTCCCCCATGGAGGTCGGGGACATGGCCGTGACCAGGACGAGCTTGCCGTCGGGGCCATCGTTCAGGCGATCCATGACGCTAAGCGGGATCTTGGCGATGTACCTGCCGTAGGGTACGATGTCGTCACCGGTCAGGCCCAGGGACCATGCAAGCTCCACGATGGGCCGCAGCTCGATGCTCTGTGCGATCTCTATGTCTGATCTCATGGTATCTTCTTTCCGGGATGGTTCTCCAGGGGCTTAGAGCCTCGGTATCCCGAAGCTCCTGAGCAGCCCCGTGAGAGATTCCCTGCTCAGGACGTGCTGGTTCACGAGGTCGAGCATCAGCTTCAGGTTGAACACCAGCCGGATGCCCGGCGTCGAGGGGTACTCCATGTCCTGGTCGGATATGCCGGTGATGTCCTCCTGGCTCACCTTCTCCCGGGCCATGACGCTGCCGATGATCTTTGCCTTGTCCAGGGGGTGTATCATCATCCCGGCGGGCAGCTCCCCGATGATGGTCATGGCGTCGTCGTCCACGGGCAGCTCGTACCCGAAGGCGTAGTCGATGCCCAGACGGTCTCGGATGGGGTTGGTGAAGAAGGTGAACCCGCTGGAGATCAACCCGATCCTGTACCCCATGATCTTGAGGGTCTGGAGCAGCTCGTGCGTGTCCTGGCTGATGTCGATGGACGCGATGAAGGTGTCGATGACCGACAGTGGCAGGTTCTCGAGAAAGCGGGCGGTGGCGAGCATGAAGGCCAGGTCGCTTTCGTCCTCGGTGGCTCGGCAGAGGTCTTCCCTTCGGATGCCTGTCTGCGCCATCACCTCGGTGAGCGTGCGGCTGTCGATGAAGCTCTCCTCGATGTCGAACAGGACGACCTTCTTCTTCTTGTTGAACACGTTCTCGGTCTGGAACATGGTGTTGATGTGGATGGCGAGCATGATCTCGCGGATGGCGGTCATCAGGTTGTCCACCGGGAGCGCGCTCCGGCTCGCGTCGCACCACAGGTCCATGAGGAAGATGTTCTCCCTGGCCACCACGGCGGCGCTCTCGATGTTGACGTTGTACCTGCCGAGCTTCTCGGAGATGGCCGAGATGATGCTGGGTTTGTCCTTCCCCACCAGCGTCAGCAGCATGTTCTTCCTCTCCCCGGTGCGTGGGATGGGGGTGTACTTTTCCATGGCGAGCCTCACCCCCGTGTCTGCCGAGACCAGCCCCACGAGTTCCTTGAACTCCTTGACGGTGACACCGGCCATGCCGAGGTCCACCACCATGTAGATGGTGAAGAGGCCGTGCAACACGCCCTGGCGCATGTCCACGATGTTGCCGCCCGCCTTCGAGATGGGGGAGGTGATCCGTCCTATGAGCCCCACCGAATCGCTCCCGATTCCATAGACAATGTAGAGCATGCTGTTCATGGCTCACTCCTCACATAGGATGCAGGGGTTGGGAAAGAACCCCTCGCTCTTTTGGATAGCGCAAAACATAGGGTTCGGTCTACCGGCATGTTCATGAGCCGGAAAAGGTTCTCCGGTCCTGGCGCTGTGGGCCGCCACCTTGTTCACGGAAAAGAGCCCCAGGCCTCAGCCCTTGATGGCCCCGAGCTTGACGGGAAGCCACCAGGTGATGCCGAAAACGAGCGTCTTGAGGATGATCTTCACGGTCGGGAGCCCGGCGGCCTTGCCGATACCGTGCGAGACGA
>JAJFUP010000231.1 GCA_021372395.1 Deltaproteobacteria bacterium | reverse complement strand
GGAAAGGGGGTCAGGTGACCTTGGCCCGGGCGATCATCCTACTGAAAATGCCGGGTGCGAATCTCTTGAGATACACGCCGAGCAGTTCCCTGCCGCCGATGAACACCTCTTCCTTTCCCGCATCGATTGCCTTGAGCATCTTTTCCGCACACACGTCGGCGGTCATTCCCGCTGCCTGGGCATCGTCCATGGACCCGTGGCACGACCCGTCCGCCGTGAGCGCATTGATGGATATGTTGGTCTTTATGAACCCCGGGCACACCACGGTGACGAGGATGCCCTTGTCGCACACCTCTGCCCTGAGCGAGTCGAAGAACCCGTGGAGCGCGTGCTTGGAGGCCGAGTAGGCCGAGCGAAGCGGCGTGCCGAACTTCCCCACCAGGCTGCTGATGACCACGACATGGCCCGATCTTCTCTCCAGCATGGAAGGGAGCACGGCCTTGGTCAGGGCCACGGTCCCGAAGAAGTTGGTTTCCATGATCCTCCGGTCCGTGTCCAGCCCCGTCTCGCAGGCAAGGCTCCGCTGGGAGATGCCGCCGCTGTTCACGAGGATATCGATGCGGCCGAACCTTTCGAGGACAGAGCCGACCTTTGCGCCTGGGTCCGACGAGTCCAGAAGGTCGAGCGGGAGCACCATGTGCAGATCCGGGGACAGGCACCGGTTTTTCACCTCGTTCAGCCGCTCGACACTCCGCGAAGACAGGACAAGACGGGCACCGCACCTGCTGAATGCATATGCCAGCGCCTCCCCGATGCCCGAGGATGCACCGGTGATCCATACAACCTTGTCGGTAAAGGGCATTGAACCACCTCCTTCATAGATCCATGTGCAGAAGAACAGAAATCTTTTTACCGATTGCAAAAGCCCCGGAATGTCATTCCAATGAAACTCTATTCATCACTCGGGGCGAAAAAACGTTTCAGGTGTCATCCCCTCGGAAGGGAGAATCCAGTCTTGTCCCGTCATTCCGGCCCCTGCTTCCGCAAGGGCGGCACAGGTGGAGAAATCATGCAATTACCGTTCTCTTGCCTGATTATACCCCTTCCTGAGCGCTCCATCAACAACCAGTAGAGAACACCTGCTGTTTTCCGACCAGAGGGACAGGCTCACTCCTCGGATTCATTCTCGGTAGACTCCTGGCCCTTTTCCGAGGGATCTCCTTTCTTTTGGTTATCCATCTTCGTGAGGCGCTTAGCCTCCTGATCGACTGCCCGGCCGATCTGATCCTTCATCTCCTGGCTCTTTTTGGCCACCTCGGAGCCCACCGCCGCCTTGACGGCATCGGTAACGGCTTTCTTTGCATCGCTTCCTTCGCACCCGGCCAGCGCGATCAAAAAGATGGCTGCACACAGAGTGAGCAGGCAGACCAGGAATCTTTTCGTGTTCATGCAAGCCTCCTTCGTGCTCTCTATTTCCCCTGCCTGAAATCAGCGAGGGCCTTCTCCACCAGATCCCGGTCCGCCTCACGCATGAGCACGCCGATGCGCTGCATCTGTCTGCGGCGCGCACTGTGCGTGGGGACCACCTTCGCGTAGAGCACCGCCTCAAGAAGGTCGGGGGGAAGGCCGATCCGGTTCAGGTAGGCCTTGGGGAGCCCTACGAGGATCTCGCCGAGCTTCTGCAGCTCGATCATCTCCTTCTTTCGCTGGGTCTTGCTCTTTTTTTCCTGCTGATCGGCTGGCAGAACCTCATCAACGGTCATGTTTCGGTCTTTCATAAAGAGATCACCTCTGTCCTGTGGTAAGGATGTCTTTCTGCCTCTGCTTTTTCACGGGGTCCTTTTCGACAAAGATCTTCTCGCCCGTGAACGGGTCTTGTGCCGTGTAGTACATGAGGGTGGAGTAGGTGGACGGCGTGGGGGTGAAGATCTGTACCTGTTCCGGTAAGAGCCTCAGGTTCTTCGTGGCGAAGGTGTTCAGCCTTTTCATGTCTGCCTCAGTGCAGCCGGGGTGCGCTGCAATGAAGTAGTAGGTGAGGAACTGCTTCTTGCCTTTGCGTTCCGTGAGCGTGAAAAACGCGTCCCGGAACGGCTGGAGCCAGCGCAGGTCGGCCTTGGCCATCAGGCCGAGCACGCCTTGAACCACATGCTCCGGTGCGATCTTCATCTGCCCTGATATGTGGTGCCCGGTAAGCTCGTCCAGGTAGGCCGGGCCGTGCTTGCTGTCCATGCATATGAGATCGTACCGGACACCCGAGGCCACGAAGGCCTTCTTGATCCCTGGGATGGCCCTGAGCCTCCTCAGGAGGGCGGTCTGCCGCTCGTGGCTCACGTGAAGATGGGGGCACACGTCCGGGTAGATGCATCGGCGGCGGCATGTGCCACCGGGTCCCTTGCGGGTGCAGCCCATGGCGTACATGTTCGCCGATGCGCCTCCCACATCCTGGATGTATCCCTTGAAACCGGGGTGCCCTGTCAGGCGCCTGGCCTCGCTGAGGATGGATGCCTCGCTCCGGGAGACAACGGTTGCACCCTCATGGACGGTGATGGAGCAGAAGTTGCAACGGCCGAAGCACCCCCGGTGGGTGGTGAGGGAGAACCGGATGGTCTCCATGGCCCTGACCTCTCCCTGGGCGCGATAGAACGGGTGCACCTCATGCTCGTAGTCCATCGCGTAGACGGCATCCAGCTCGGGCTCCGTGAGGACAGGCCACGGCGGGTTGTGCACGAGGAAACGGTTGCCGTGTTTCTGGCTCATGCGTGCACCACTGTAAGGATCGTTGTTCCGATAAAAGAGGTGGAACATCTCGGTAAAGGCCTGAGGGTCGGCGGACGCCTCTTCGAAAGACGCAAGATCGATGGCGCCTTCCGGCTGGTCTTTCGCGATGTAACAGATGCCCCGCATGTCCCGGAAGTCGCTGCCTCGGCTCATCCTTCGCGCCAGCTCCACTACCGGGTACTCCCCCATGCCGTAGACGAGCACGTCTGCCTTTGCATCAAAGAGGATGGAGCGCCGGATGGAGTCGGACCAGAAGTCGTAGTGGGCGACCCTCCTCATGCTCGCCTCGATACCGCCGAGCACGATGGGCCTCTTTTGGACGGCGTACTGCCGGACGAGGTTCGCATAGGATATGGCCGCCCGGTCTGGACGGCGGTTGTTGATCCCGCCCGGGGTGTAGTCGTCCGACTTTCTCCTCTTCTTCAATGCGGTATAGTTGGCCACCAGGGAATCGATGCTGCCTCCCGAGATGCCCCAGAAGAGGGTGGGTTCGCCGAGCCTCGTGATGTCGGCGCTCGTTCTTGTGTCCGGCTGGCCGATGATGCCCACGCGGAAGCCGGACTTCACCAGGGCCTTGCCCACCACGGCAACCCCGATGTGCGGGCTGTCGATGTAGGCATCCCCTGTCACCAGGATGATGTCCAGCGCATCCCAGCCGAGATGGTCGAGCTCTTCACGTGTCGTGGGCAGAAACATGGGGTCGTGTTCCTCTCAAAACGCAGGGGTGGGTGTTCACTCCCTCAGCCAGAGGGTAGCACAGGCGCGCGGATTTCTCAAACCAGATGGGCACGTGCCCAGTCGGCAATGAGTTCCATCACCTGGCCCTTGTGCGTATCCATGTGGCCCAGGTGGCCATTGCCGGGGATGATGCACAGCCGTTTGGCGCAGGTGAGGGTGTCATACAGCGCCCGGGCCGTTTCGGGAGGGTCCACCTTGTCGTCCCCGCCGTGGATCACGAGCGTGGGCACAGCAATCCTGCGCACCCGGGTGATGGTGTCCACGACGACCGAGGGCACGCCCCCGGGAAACGGGAAGGCAGCCCACATGGAGAGCATCTTCGGATTTTCCTTCCACCTGCGGTTCACCTCGGGGTCACAGGCCACCTGTGCGTTGCGGAATGGCCCCACCATGGAGACCCTCAGGTCCTCCCCGGTGATGAGGCGGGTGATGTGGCCGATGGCCGTCAGGATCATAACGCCGAGGTACCCCAGGGGAGAAAGGGTGTTCCGGACCGTGGCGTCAAGGGTGATGACGGCCTTGATCCGCGGCTCCACCAGGGCAGCCTCGAGCACGGCCGTGCCCCCGGAGGAGAGGCCGAAGACGCCGATGCATGACGGGTTGACCTTTGGGCAGTGATCGAGGTAGGAGATGGCCCCCCTGATATCCTCCACCCACGCGCCGATGTCCACGTGGAACCGCTGTCCTTCGCTTGCACCGTGTCCGTGCATGTCCAGGGAGAGGGCTGCTATGCCTCTACGGGCGAGGTATGCGCAGAGCTCGGAATAGTTTTCCTTGAAGTCCAGCGCGCCGTGGCAGACAACGATCGCGGGTACCTGCCGGTCGGCCTCGGGGAGGAAGAGGGTGCCGCGGATGGCTGCCCCCAGCGAAGGAAAGGAGATCTCTTCTGTTCTGAACATCTCCCGGGTTGTGGTGCTCCTGTGTGACAGGGTAGCCTCCGATTACGGCTCAGTGCCCGGCCGCAGTTCCCCGCTCGATGAGGTCTCCGGGATCCTAGACCGCGGACCGGGAGGAAACCGGAGCAGTCTTTGTTGATCCGATGTGTTTCCTGATGCTCTCCGCGATGGTCTCATAGGTCCATAGACGTTTCTCGTCATCCATCTCGAGCAGCGTGATCCTGAACCCCTTCCTCGAGCAGCAGAAACCGGTGAGCGGCACCACGCAGATGCCCGTCGAGCCCAGCAGGTAGTAGACGAAACGCTTGTCCACCTCGACCCCCTTTACCTTGCTCTCGATGTACTCTCGTGCTTTGGGGTTGGCGATGGGCAGGGTCTGCCGGTTGTTGAGCACGCCGTCGTCGAAGAGGACCGACATGTAGAAGGCTCCCTGGGGTTTGTTCACGCGGATGCCCTCCACCCGGGAGAAGATCTCCCAGGCCTCCTGTGCCCGATGCTCGTACATGTCTCTCCTTGCCTCCAGGTGCTCATCGTAGCGAGGGTCTCCCATGACCAGCGGGATGGAGTACTGGGGGAGG
>JAJFUP010000190.1 GCA_021372395.1 Deltaproteobacteria bacterium | reverse complement strand
CGGTCTCCCATCATGGACGGCATGGTCATGTCGGTGATCACCAGGTCGAACCGGTACGGGTCTTTCCGGAACAGTTCCAGGGCCTCGACGCTGCTCGTCTGCGTAACGACCTGATACCCCAGGCTTCCCAGCAGCTCGCTGGCCAGGAACACCAGGGTCGGATCATCGTCGATGAAAAGGATGTGCTCGTTCCCCTTGGGGTGGGGTATCTCCGCGACGGGATGCGCGGTCTCCGAAGGTTTCACCCCCTTCCCCGCGGCTTCGACTTCCGGCAAATAGATTTCGAAGCAGGTTCCTTCTCCCAATGCACTCGTACAGGCGATGAAGCCCTTGTGTTTCTTTACGATGCCCTGAACGACCGCCAGCCCCAGACCCGAACCTTCGCCCGGTTTCCTGGTGGTGAAGTACGGGTCGAAGACGCGCTCCTTCACCTCCGGGGCCATGCCGTGGCCGGTGTCGCTTATGGCGAGCCTGAAATGCGGCCCAAGAGTCAGGTCCGGGTACCGTGATGCAAGCTCCTCGTCTACGTCCACCTTTTCGAGACCGACCGTGAGGACGCCCCCTGTCTCACCCATTGCCTGGACCGCATTGGAGCACAAGTTCACGATCACCTGGCGGAGCTGAACCGGGTCGGCCATGACCAGCCCCGGGTCGAAGCGATTCCGGCGGATCTCGATGAACGCGGGGATGATCGCCCGCAGGAAATTGAACGAATCATCGACGACTTTGTACAGCATCGTGGGAACAAATTTCGGTTCGCCGTGACGGCTGAACGTGATGATCTGGGACACGAGGTCCCTGGCCCGATTGCCGGCCTCAATGATCCCCTGGAGATGGTTCTGCACCTCCAGGGGATCCGAGAGTTCAATCATCGCTAGCTCGGCATACCCGATGATCGCGGAGAGAATGTTGTTGAAATCGTGGGAGATACCGCCTGCAAAGGTCCCGATGGATTCCATTTTCTGGGCTTTTCTGAGCTGATCCTCCAGCGTCTTCGCCTGTTGTTCCGCCTGCTTTCGCTCGGTGATGTCCTCGATGAACCCCTCCAGCTCCGCCCCGCTGGGGTCCGGATAGGGGATGGAACGGAACAGCAGATTCGCAAAGATGATCCGGCCGTCCTTGCACCGGTAGCGATTCTCGAATTTATGCCACCCTCCCTTGGACAGGACTTCGTCCACGAAGCCGGAACGGTGATCGGTTTCGACATACAACTGCTCCGCAATACTCGAGCGGTTCACCAGGGAGATCAGTTCTTCGGGTGATTCATAGCAGAGAATCCTTGAGAATGCGGGATTCACATCGATAAGTTTTCCCTCCCTCGTGGAGTGGAAAATTCCCAAGGGAGCATTCTCAAAGATGCTTCGATACCGCAGCTCACTTTCACGCAATGCCTCTTCCGCCTTTCTACGCTCGGTGATGTCCCTGAAGATACCGATCAGGTATGTCTTGTTTTTCAAGGTCATGGGAAAAGAACTCACGTCCGCATAATAGATGCTTCCGTCTCTCCGCTTCATCGGGATGTCTCTTGCCACCTTGATCGTATTTTGTTTCAGCTGATCAAACTGACCGAGGACGTACGGCAGGTCTTTCTCGAGGTGAAGGTCCACGACCTGCAGGTTTTTGATTTCGTCGGAACTGTACCCGAGTTCCATGCAAATCCGTTTATTGCCCATAAAGAGTTTCGCGTCTTCGGCATCCGCCAACAGTATTCCATCCGCGGCATTCTCAAAGATTGTCCTGAATATCTGTTCCGACTCCTTCAGCGTATCCTCGGCTCTGGATACTGCATCTTTCAACTCTGAACTGAGCCGGCGTTCCTCCTCCAGCTCGCGTATGAGCTGCGCCTTGGATTTCTTCTCATCTTTCATGCCGGACACCCTTTATCAACGGGAATGGTGATCATCAGACGAGGCAATCGTTCACAGCCCTTCGGCAGACACCCTGTATAATAACTCCCGGGCGGTCATGATCAACGGGTAGAGATATAACTGGGATCACAGGAGTCGGAATGGCCTCACAAACGGGGAGAACTCCATGCCGGATACCTGTTCGCCCGGTGCGCCCGGAGTGGTTGTGGCTTCGATTTTCGGCTCATGCCCAAAGCGGGCTGCACGGCTACAAGAGTGACCTGTCCGTGATACGGGCAGGGAAACGAGGGAGCAGGCCCCGGGATCACCCGGATCTGTCTCCCAGGAGGCTGGATCCTTCCGTTACTCCTCGTGGACCACGTTCTTGATGATATAGCTGCCCGACTTCTCGTCGAGCTCGAGATCAAGCAGGCGGCGTTCTTTCGCCTCTTCGAGGAGCCTACTGAATGACCGGAAGCCGTAGTAGCTCTCGTTGAACCCGGGCTTGCGCCTCTTCAGAGCCTGCTTCACCATGGACCCCCAGAGCTTGTCCTCTTCGCCCCTCTCGGCGAAAAGGGCCTCCACCGTCTCCACCACCAGGTCCAGGGCCTTCTGCTTCTTGTCTTCCTCGCCGTTTTCCTTCGGCTCCACCTTTGCAGGTGTACCCGCGGCGGCCTTCGGTGCAGGCGGCCTCCGGGTTTTTCGCCTTTTGGCCTCGCTCTGGCGCACCAGGTCGTCATAATAGATGAACTCGTCGCAGTTTGCGATGAGAAGCTCGGATGCGGAATTCTTCACCCCCACACCGATGACGAGCTTGTTGTTCTCGCGGAGCTTGCTCACCAGTGGCGAGAAATCCGAGTCGCCGCTGATGATCACGAAGGTGTCCACGTGCGATTTGGTGTAGCAGAGATCGAGGGCGTCCACGACCATGCGGATGTCCGCCGAGTTCTTGCCTGACTGCCTGACATGGGGGATCTCTATCAGTTCGAAGGATGCCTCGTGCATGGCCGGTTTGTAGTCCTTGTATCGGTCCCAGTCGCAGTAGGCCTTCTTTACGATGATGTTCCCCTTGAGCAGGAGGCGTTCCAGGATCTTGTCCATATCGAACGGGGCATACTTGGCATCCCTCACGCCGAGCGCGACGTTCTCGAAATCACAGAATACTGCGAGATTCTGGGTCTTTTCCTGTACAGCCATGAGCCATTCCTCCCTTGCATTCCCATTCCCGGCAGAGCCGGCAAACGATTCTTTTCACCCGCAGACAGGCCGCTTCCCTGATGAATCCTCGCGGCCTCGCTCAATTCATCCTTCCTTTGGGCCGCACTGTCAAGATGATAAATTCAGCCGGAGACATTTGCGAGAACGACAGGAGGCGAGGTTCGGATTTTACCATAAAACCATCTCATATCAGTATGATGCAGGTACGATCTGTTTTCAACCCCTCCCCTCCCCCCGGTATCGGATGGGAGGAAGGAGTAAAAAGGATTTGTGCTTCGGCCCTTGTCTCAGCCAGCCATTCTCCGGCGATGTTCCGGGTTGGCCATCCTGATGAGGGGCTGGCCTCTTTTCTGGCCGAACCTCTTCTGGATGATGACGGCTTCGGCCTGCGGCACGCTGATGAAGGTGAAGTCGTCCCTGATCTCGATGTCGCTCACGAGCTTCTCCTTGATCCCGGTCTGCTCCCGGATGAATTTCACCAGGTTCTTCGGGGTGACCCCGTGCTTGCGCCCCCTGGCCACAAAGAGCCGCGTCTGCGGCGCCCTGTCCACCGTCGCCATGGTGCGGATCTCCTTGTACGCAGACGGGTCCAGCTCGTCGTCAAAGGCCATGCGCAGGCAGGCGGCCAGGACTGCAGCGGCATCGCCCGAATCCAGCAGCTCTTCGGCAAGACCGGCATAGTGCCCGAAGTCCCCTTCGCTCATGATCTGCGTGACATCCTCCCTGATTCTGGCGCGCTTGGCCGCGATGATATCCTGCACCCCCGGGAGGCTCCCCTTGCGCATGGACGGCCCGGAGATCCGCCGTATGAGCTCGAGAGCCCGCCGTTCACCGGGCATGACCAGGGAGATGGCAATCCCCTTCCTGCCGGCCCTGCCGGTTCGTCCGATGCGGTGTATGTAGGCATCGGGGTCCTGCGGCAGGGAGTAGTTGACCACGTGCGTGAGGTTGCTGATGTCGATCCCCCGGGCTGCCACATCCGTGGCCACGAGCACGGTGATGTCTTTTTCGCGGAAGCGCCGCATGATCTGCTCGCGTCCATTCTGGTCTATCTCGCCGTGCATGCCGTCGGCGTCGTACCCCCGGTCGATGAGCTTCTCCGCTATCTCGGCCGTCTCTATCCGCGTGCGGCAGAAGACCAGGCCGTAAAAGTCGGGCTCCATATCGATGATGCGGCACAGGGCCTCGAGCTTGTCCTGCTCGCGCACCTCGAGGTATATCTGGTCGGTGAGCTGCTCGGCATTCTTCTTGCGGCCCATGGTGACGGTCTCGTAATCTCCCATGTGCTGCCGGGCAATGGAGACTACCTCCCGAGGCATGGTTGCGGAGAAGAGCATGGTTCGCCTGGTAGCCGGGACATGGTCGATGATGGCCCTGATGTCTTCGATGAAACCCATGTCGAGCATCTCGTCGGCCTCGTCGAGCACCAGGTGGGAAACGCTGTCCAGGCGGAGCGTTCCTCTCCGGAGATGATCGAGGACGCGCCCGGTGGTGCCCACCACGATGTCCACCCCTCTCTTCAGGGCATGGCACTGGGGCCCGAAGGCCTGGCCACCATAGACTGCCAGAATATTTATCTTTTTCCTTCCCTTGAACGAGTTGATCTCTTCGGAAACCTGGAGGGCCAGCTCCCGGGTGGGAACCAGCACAAGGGCCTTCACCCGGCCGTCCGGCGCGTCGAGGCGCTCGATAATGGGGATGCCGAAGGCGGCTGTCTTGCCGGTACCGGTCTCTGCCTGGGCCACCACGTCGCGGCTCTCGTTCAGAAGAAAGGGTATGATCGCCTTCTGAATGGGGGTGGGCTCGGTAAAGCCTTTGTCTGCGAGCGTTTTGAGCATGGCCTCCGAAAGGCCCAGGGTACTGAACTGTTCCATACTGATTCTCCCTTGTCTGTTACAGTGAACGTCTCATAGGCACACAAAGGTTCAGCAATGGATACCTTCCGGTTTGGCGCCAAGAGTTTCTGGTCCGCTTTATAGCTGATTTTTCGAAGAATACCAGCAAATAATTTCAATCATAGGCAGGCATTAGACGCGTGGTCCGGGAACGATGGCCTGTTTTACGGTTCCTAACGCCTCGCACCCGAAGCCTTCAGCATGAAGAACGGCGCGTGGTTGGAGGTGAAGACCGGGGGGTCTCTCCTGATGATGCGCGAAATGGCAGGACTGCGCTTGAACTCCTTGTCGAGGAACTGCCGCACCCGGTTCCGGTCCCATCCTTTCGGGTGGGCGAACCCCTGGTACAGGGAGAGATCCCCTTCGGAGAAGTCGTAGGTGTCGAGCTCTTTGGCCTCGGTGCTGCCCCGGGGGAGGTTGAAGATCGAGATGTTGAGGAAATCCACAAGGTGGTGGTGTTTGCCGATGAACTCGAGGGTCTTGCGTGCGCTTGCCTCGTCCTCCGCCGGTGTGCCGAACAGGAGGTACACGTACGTGGCGATGCCGGCCTGACGGAGGGCTGCGAGCACCCTGGCTGCCTCTTCGAGCCTGATCCCCTTTCCGAGCGCGTCCAGCACCTTCTGGTCCCCCGACTCCAGGCCGAGCTTGAGCATCACGCAGCCCGAGCGCGCCAGGGCGGAGCAGAAGGCCGGGTCCGCCAGGTGCCCCGTGAACCGGGCGAACCCGTACCAGGGGACTCCCGCCTCCTGTGCAGCCAGCGACTTGAGGAGGGCCGGGCTCAGGGCATTGTCGCACAAATGGACGAGGCCGGGGGAGTTCTCTTCCCTCAATGCCGCCAGCGCCTCTTTGACGATCTCGGGGGAAAGGCAGCAGAAGGCGTTTCCCTCGGCCTTTTCCGGGCAGAAGGAACACCTGCCCCAGTAGCAGCCCCACGAGGTGCTGAAGGGAACCACCCTGCCGGGCGAGAGATACCCGTAGCCCCAGAAGGGGCCGTAATCTGGCAGAGAGGGCCCCGGAGCGTGCTCTACACCGGCAAGGGAAAGGAGGCGCTCCTCCCCGGGGCCTGCCACCAGCTCGTCCACGAGCCCCGTAAACGGGGCGCTCCATCCGGGCCCCCTCATCCACGAGGTGACGAGCCCGCCGCCCAGGATGATCTTCACCCGGGGGCTGATGCGCCTGATGAACCCGATCATGGCAAAGGTGGTCAAGGCCTGGCTCAGGTAGTTCAACGAGAACCCCACCATACGGGGGGCATGTTCTTCCAGCACGGTGCGAAAGCGCCTTTCAAAGTAGGGGTAGAAGACGCTTGCCTCGGGGTTTTCTGCCGAACGCACGAGGTCGGTGCTCCTCACCGGGGACAATGTTCCCTGGCGGAAGTTGTTGAGACTCACGTGCGTGCCATACTGCTTCCCCCGCAGGGAGAGGATGCGGTCGATGTCCGTCACGGCCCGGGTGTAGCTGCCCATGTTCCTGAAGGCATCACCGTTCCTGAGGGATGCGAGGTCTTCACCGAGATGGCTTACTGCGCGTCTGGTCCAGGTGTCCCCCGACGCCTCTGCGCCGTCCAGGAGGCTCATCAGTCCTTCCATGTTCGCATCGATGGCCATGCACGGCCGGCCGTGAACCTTGAGCGCACCGGCGAGTTTCGCCAACCCCGCAGGAGGTTCGCTTGGCTTCGTCACCGGGGGGTTGATGAGCACGATATCCATGTCCGTCCTTGAATCAGGTGTCGAAGATGATCCCATGTATCAATGCCATTAATCCACCCGGTGCTGTTTCCCCAGGGATGCCGGGGCTGCACCGGAAAGGGCATGGAGGATCGCCTTGATTATGGGTCTGTCCTCGGCCATGAGGAGGAACGACTCCCGCTGGGCGAACGAGATGAGCACGAGGATGAAGATCATGAGCGGGAACGGCGCCACCTGGAAGACCTGGGCAGGCACACCGGGCACCCAGCCCTGGAAGTAGAGGCTCATGACTTGGAGGAACGCGAAGAGGTATGCGCCCACCGCCGCCTTGACAGGGTTCCACCCGCCGAAGATCACGAGCGCGAGCGCGATCCAGCCCGATCCTTCGCAGCCCTGGGGCTGGCCCCAACCGGGTTTGATGCAGAGCGAGAACGCCGCACCCGCGAGCCCCACGATGAAACCGCCGGCAATCGCATACACCATCTGCACCCTGCCGGGGCTGATTCCCCGCGCATAGGCTGCATACGGGTTCTCGCCTACAGAGCGCATCTTGAGGCCCTGCGGTGTACGGTAGAGGTACCACCAGGCAGCTGCGATCATGACCATGCCCAGGTACACGGGCAGGCTGTGATTGAAGAGCACGTCGCCGAGGAACGGGATGCCGTCCAGCAGCGGCACGGGCAGCATCCCCACCTGGAGGCCTTCGGCGCGCGAGTAGGGGCTGCCGAGAAAGTAGGCCAGGTCCCTCGTCATGAGGGTCAGAACGAACCCGATGGCCACCTGGGAGACCCCGAGATGGATGCTGAACACGGCGACGATGGCGGCAACCGCGGCGCCGACGCCCGCCGCTGCAACGAACCCCGCGAGAAGGCTCCCCGTCTTGAGGGCCACCACGAAGGCGGTCATGGCGCTCAGGAGGATCGTACCGTCCAGGGAGAGGTTGATGATGCCGGACTTCTCCGTGATGGTCTCGCCGAGGGTGGCCAGCAGGATCGGCGTGGCGCCTGCCACGACACCCGCAAGGAGGATCGTCATGTTGAACCCGTCCATGGCCTTACCCTCCCCCGTTCTTTTTCATGCGGGTGCGCAGTGCATGGAGGCCGAGCGTGGCGATCACGAGGGTGCCCTGGATCACGCCGGAAAGCGACGAGTCGAGCTGGAGAACCATGGGAAGCTGGATGCTTCCCACGTTGAGGCATGCGAAGAAAAAGGCCACCAGCGGCGAGGTCCACACGCTGAAGTTGGACAGCATGACCACGAGCAGCGCCAGGTAGCCGTAGTTGCTCGAGATGGACGGGATGAGCCGGTGGTAGATGCCCGATACCTGGAAGCTGCCCGCAAGCCCGGCAAACCCTCCGGCGCAGAGCATGGCGATGAGCATGGTTCTCCCCGGGTTCAGCCCGAAGAGATAGGCGGCGATCGAGTTGTTGCCTATGGCCTTGAGCCTGAGGCCGAACTTCGTGTAGCGGAGCATGAGCGCGGTGAGGATGATTGCCAGGACCGTCATGGCGATGCCCACGGGGGAAATGCGTGTCTCGAAGAGGAAGGGGAGCCACAACGCCTCGGAAAAGGTCTCGGTGCCGCTCATGGAGGCGCTCCCCGGCCGCTTCCACGGCCCGAAGATGAGCCAGAGCACGAGTCCCTGGGCCACGAAGTTGAGCCCGAGGCCGGCAAAGATCTCGTGCACGCCGCCCTTTGTCTTGAGATAACC
>JAJFUP010000178.1 GCA_021372395.1 Deltaproteobacteria bacterium | reverse complement strand
CTTCGATCTCGGGGGCAGCGTGCTGGGATCCCTCATGAGGGTGCCCGGCCTGCCCGAGGCCTTCGGCCTCGCACCGGCCGAGGTCCAGAAGTATCAGACCACGCGTTTCGAGTCCATGAGCACACAGGTGGATCTTGCGCGCAAGGTGATCAATGTGGACACCATGCAGATCCTGAATATCAGCAGCGGGAGAGATGTGGACACCGAGTCGCGGCTGAAGGGCACCATCAGCATGGAGACGAACCAGCTCGACCTCAAGGGTCAGGTCGTGCTGCCCAAACGGTTCTCCCAGCGTCTCGGAGCCAGGGGACAGGCGTTCTCCGCCCTCATGAACGACCAGAACAGGCTCGTTCTGCCGCTGACCATCAAGGGCACGCTGAAAAAGCCCGTCCCCATGGTGGAGGCGAATGTGCTGGGCAGTGCACTGGCCAGGTACTATACCCAGAAGGCCCTGGGCAAGGGACTGCAGAAGTTGCAGGACAAGACCGTGCTTCCTCCGGGGACACAGCAGGACACGGGCAAGGCCATTGAAAACCTGCTGGACGGGCTGTTGAAGAAAAAGTAAGGATTGTGGTTGGGGGGCGCCATACCGGTTTTCCCTGAATAAAACCGGTATGATCCCTCCATTCATGCCTGGTCGATGGAGTCTGCCCGCTCTCCCAGGGGATGGGTTTCTGCCACGGGTTCGTGTGCCGTCTCCCTGGCGAGGTTCGGAGGGAGAAGCCGGATACACGCGGGCAGGAACGTCAGCGCGGACAAGGCAATGGTAACCATGTCGATGGCCACGAGCATCCCCATCTGGGAGATGATGACGAACTGCGAGGGCGCGAGAACGAGAAAGCCCGCAGACACGGCCAGCGCATTGTAGATGATGCCGCGCCCCGCGGTGTTGAGTGCCCGGTCGATGGCTGTCTCCACCGTGCAGCCCTGCCTGATTTCGTGCCGGTACCTGTTCAGGAAGTGGATGGAGTAGTCGATGCCCATGCCGATGTCTATGCTCGCCACTGTCGCCGTTGCCGCATTGAGCTTGATCCCGGTCACGGCCATGATGGCGAAATCCAGCATGATGGGAACGAGGAGCGGGACCATGCTGTAGATGCCGAGCTTGAACGATCGAAACACGCCGGTGGTGATGAAGAAGCACAGGATGAACGAGAAGATGAAGCTCCGGATCTGGCTCGTGACCACGATATGGTTGAATTCCTTGGCCAGCATGGCAAGGCCCGTGGTGAAGATCCCCTTTATGAGTCCATCTCCCTGCTCGGTTTTCTTGAACCGCTCCACGGTGTCGGCGACATCCTGAGCCAGGTACCCGCTCTGGGACTTCATCTGGAGGAGGATCTGCCCCTTCTGGAAATCATAGTTCACGACGCTGTCGAGCTCGCTCCCTCCGCCCGAGAAGGAGTACAGGAGAAAATACTGGGCGATGAGGTCTTTTGATTCAGGGATGGTGTAATACGCCGGGTTCCCGTCGTGCATGGACTGGTTCATGCGCTTGACAAAGTCGACCACGGACACCGCCTTCCCGATCTCGTCGAAGGCCATGAGCTCCTGCTGGAGCCTTTCCATGTCCTTGAGGACGGCAGGCTCCTTCATGTCATCCGGGTGCATGGTTTCCACCACCACATTGAACAGAGAGGTGCCGCCGAAATTCTTGTTGAGGATCTGGTCTGCAATCCTGATGGGGCTGCGCTCGCGGAAGTCTTCCACAAGGTTCATGTCGCTCTTGACGTGCCTTCCCAGGAGTATGGACGTCGCCAGCACGATGAGGCTCACAGCGACGACCCACCAGCTTTTGTGGATGCTGATGTAGGAAAAACCTCTCAGGATGGGGCCTACGACATCTCTCTTGGAGTGAGGGCGCGAAGCGGCGAGGTGTGTCTTCCCGCGCGCATCGATGAGCGAGATCACTGCCGGAATGAACGTCAGGGCCAGGGTCATGGCGACGGCCAGCCCGAAGGCGGAGAGCAGGCCCATGTTGATCATGGGTACGATGGAGGTCGTGCACAGGGATATGAAGGAGGCCATGGTGGTGAGCGCAGCCATGACCACCGGGATCCAGACGCGTTCCACTGCCCCGCTGATGCCGCTCTTGCCCGTCTTCCCCTCACGGTAATCGGCGAGTATGTTCTCCACCACATGGATCCCGTAGGCCGACCCGCAGGCCATGAGCGCAACGGGCAGTGCGGTGGTGACGAGGGTCAGGGGAACCCCCGTGATGGACATCAACCCCACGGTCCAGACGGCCGAGATGCCCACGGAGATGACGGGCAGGAGCATGCCCCGTAAGTTTCTGAAAAAGAAGAAGAGGAATCCGAGAAGGACCACGCAGACCAGCGGGGGGAGCACCGTCAGGTCCGTGATCATGTAGTGGCTCTGAAGTGCTTCCAGGACCTTGGTGCCGGAGATGAAGAACCGCTCGGGGCCTTCATGTTTCTTCATGATATCCGTCATGGCATAGTAGATGGGGATGATGTCGTCCGTCTGGACGTTCTTCTTGAGCACGACGGAGATGGCCGCGCCTGTGCCGTCCCGCGTGACATATGCATCCTTGTAGATATCCCATGAATCGATCTTCTTTTTCAGTACGGCGATCTCTTCATCCGTCCGGGGGACCGTGCCTTCCTTGACCATGGGAGACACATCGAGGCCGTTGGGGCTGCCCTGGATGTTCTTCACGTTCAGGATGTAGGTGGCCTTCTCTATCCCCTCGACCTGCACGATCTCCTGGGCGACCTGGTGGAGCTTTTCCAGAGAGTCGGGGGTGTAGATATTGGTGTGGAGCATACCCACGATGATATCCGCGTAGGGCTCGAAGTCCTGCTTGTTCGAGACGAACACCCGCACCACCGGGTTGTCCGGTTTCAGCATGACCTCCACGCGCGGGTCCATCCTGATCCTGGGTATCTGCGATGCGAAGAGGATTGTGGCAATCACGACTGCAGCGATGACCCAGTACGGGTGGTACAGGCAGAAACGGATGATCTTCTTCACGAATACCCTCTTTCCGGTGCCATTGTTATCAAAGCTGCCGGACTCTTAGCCGTCGTACCGGGCCTTTTTCCACAAGGGACACCGTATTTTGAAAGCGCTTCATATGAGATCATGGACAGCCTGAACGATAGCCTCCATATGAAAGTATCAATCCAAGTGCTGGTGCATTGCCTATTCACTCTGTGTCAATTCATATCATGTAATGAAAATTCACTCCGTATATCAAGATAAAACATGCATTGCAGTGCTGTTTTCTTCTGGCCCGGACGGTTGCCATTCAATTGCAGCGCCTTAAAATAATCCTTCCAAGACAGGCATGGGCATGCTAGAGGCTGCAATTCTTCAACGGGCTGACCGAAGCTATCCCTGGACTTCCTTCAGCGCACACACAAGAACAGGGCATGAAGAAAGGAATGGATATGAACAAAGCAGACATGATCCTGTTTAGCGGCGGCATTAAAGGGGCCGAGGAGGAGTTTGGGGCGAATGCGGAGCGTTGCGGCATTGACGAAGTGAACTTCTCGTTTGAGGGACACAGTATTGTCCGTCGGCGGGGCCTGCGTGTCCTGACCCACGAAGAACTGAAGAATGGGGACGTGAGCCTGGAGTACGTTTCGCGATTGATGAATCGCCGTTTCACGACAAATCCCACGATTCGCAATGTCCTGCAGAGCATCTGGTATCAGGTGAACAGCGGGCAGGAGATTTACGTGGTGGGAGAGATACTGGAAGACAAGACCGTGAAGGGCGGCACAGGGTGGGGGGCAGAGCTTGCCAAGCTGTGCAACAAGCCGTTGTTCGTATTCGATCAGAAACGTGATGCATGGTTTACCTGGAACCAGGTGGACTGGATCGAATGCCGGAGAGGAGACGAACCTGTCATCAGCCACGTTCATTTCACCGGAACGGGGACACGCTTCCTCGAAGAGAACGGCAAAAAGGCTATTGCCGAATTGTTCGAGAGGACGTTCGCCTGATCACACGGTGCGACCGGTCCGCCCCGACCCGGGCGACGGTCGCATTCGTCGTGCACTCAGTCCTGGATAGACTCCAGCTTCACGCCCATGTCGTGGTAGGCCCACAGGCGCGACTGGAAGCTGCTTTTCAGCATGCCGTTGGTGTCGAGGTAGTCGAAGATCAGTGCATCCTCCTTGCCCTCTATCACCCGGAGGATCCTGCCGATGTACTGCTTCACCCTGCCGGTGAACTTGATGGGGGTTGCCAGGAAGATGGAGGAGAGCTGCTTGAGGTCGAACCCTTCGCCGATGAGCTGGGCGGTGGCCACCAGAACCTGCGCCTCGTTGCAGTTCAGTGCCTTCACGATCCGGGAACGTTCCCTGACGGGAACCGAGCCGGTGAGCAGGCAGGCATTGATGCCGTGTGAGCAGATACCCCGGTAGAGTTCCTCGCAGTGGGAGACCCGGTCGGAGATGACCAGCGCGATACCTCCGCCGGGGGTGCCGGCCCGCCCGCAGACGTCATCCACGATGAGCCTGTTGCGTTTTGTGTCGTTCACCAGTGCGGATATCATGTACTGGTACTCGTCAGCGTCGAAGAGATAGGAGCATCCGGTATGGCGCAGGATCAGCCTGGCCCGCATGATCTTCTCGATGGCCTGGAGCTCCTGGGGCCTGATCCGGTGTATCCGGTCGCCGAGGAAGAAGTAGATGATCCTGGTCAGGTTGTCTCTCCGGTACGGGGTGGCGGAAAGACCCAGCATGTAGGGGCAGTCGAACGTGCTCACCGCGTCGGTGAAGGTGCGCGCCGGGATGTGGTGGCACTCGTCCACGATGAGGTGACCCGTGCATGGCTTCACCTCGTCGATGCTCCGGTAGAGCGAGTTGATGATGGCGATGGTGAGCCTCTCCCCGATGCGCCTGTTGCCGTCACCGATGAGTCCGATCTCGTCCTCGGGCAGGCCGAGGAATTCCACCGAACGCTTGAGCCACTGGTACATGAGCTCCTTGGTGTGCACGATCACCAGCGCCCGCTGCTGCCTGTGGGCGATGATCTTCAGCGCAATCACGGTCTTGCCGGCACCCGGAGGCGCCTCGATCACGCCGAACCTCCTGTTGGTGGCGTCTTGAACCGCCGTTTTCTGGTAGGGATAGAGCGTTGCCTTGAAAGGGATTTCAACCGGCTCCAGGGTCCGCGTCCTGTCCACGATCCGGTAGGGAAGCCCTTTGAGGTGGTGATGCAGGGTATGGATGTAGCCTCTGGGCATGATGAGGACGCCGTTCTTTCTGTGGAAGTAGGTGATGAATTCGGGCTGGAAGTTCCTCCTGCGGCTTCTGCTGTACGTTTCCACCTGCTCCCACTTGGGATTCGGCAGCGTCAGATCGGCCTCGATGGCATACAGAACCTCTTTTGGGAGATCAGCCTCGAATACTTTGATGGCACTGTCCACGTGGATGGAGAGACTCATGGATTCGACTCCGGCCTCTCCCTGTCAGGATGACCACCCTGACGCTCCAGGGATGACCGCTTCTCTGAAATGCTTGAAGGCCGGACCTGTCGTCCGTTTGCCCTCATGCACTAGTTCTCATGGTCATTGGATGGCTTCAGGGACTCGCTCAGGTCATGGATGAGCCTTTGAATCTCGTCCGTGTCCAGGGGGAGACTCACCGTACCGCCTCCGGGGTGAGCGAATCTCACGTTTACCCCCTGATCGGTCTTCTGGACATCCCATCTGTTTTCCCGTGGCATCCTGACCGAGGGCGCAATCCAGTCGTCCGCATTGAACTCGGCGATCTGGATGAGGGCACCGAAGGCATTCCTGGGGTGGATGAAGAGCTCCTTCCATACCTGCCCGAAGTCATTGAACCCGAAGTACGGGATGGAATTCTCCTCCAGCACGGCCTTGGCTTCGTTGATGTCGGGCGTCTGGAGCGCGATGTGGTGTACGCCGCCCTCCCTGTCGCTCAGGAACTTGTCGATGAAGCTTCCCCTGCCCGTGGGGGTGAGGAGTTCGAGCCTGCTCAGATCGCCGAGGTAGAGGTTTTCCCAGTAGTACTTCATGCCGGTATCCTCGCCGGATGAGCCCGGGATAGCCCCGAGGATGGAGGTGAAGAACCATAGGGCACTCTCGTAATTCTGAACGGCTATGGCTACGTGATCGACCCGTGATATCATGGCAACCCCCTCAAGAGATGACTGCGCCTTCAAGGGTAAGCGAAAGACAGTGCCCGGTCAATTGAATTTCACGCCCTCGTGAATGCCGGTACCCGCATGATCGAGGGGTCGGTCAACGAAAAAAGGGGCACCTTGAAAGGTGGCCCTAGAGGGTTATGCTTTGGAGACAGTATGTTCGAGAGTATGGCCGCTTCTTGTGCGGGGGAGTTACTTCACCCTGGATTCTGCGGGTTCCTTCACGGCAACCCGTGCAGCGAAACGTGCAGCGATGAAGATGAAAGACACGATGCCGGTGGCGATGAGTGCGATTGTCATGATTCTCCTCTCCTTTCAATCATGGCTTCATGCAGGAAGCCCCTGAAGCCCAGAACGATCCCTATGACGAGACCGAGCAGGGTAAAGTTGGGCGCCATGTTCGTGATTTTATCGATATAGAGCCCTGCATAGAGACCCAGGAATGTCATGATCACAAGGACAAAGCTCAGCGCGCTGATCCTGGAGATCCTGCTGAGGAGTTTCCTCGGTACCCGGTATCTCTTGATCCGTTTCACGGTCCTCTTCCCTGTCTGTCGTCTTAGAAAAGCTGTCCGATGAACTGCCGGGCCGGGCCGGTATTGACGCCCACGAGCATGACGATGAGCACGAACACAGCGGTTGCTTCCGCAGGGGTGAGTCCCAGGACACGATACATGAATCTGATCCCGATCCCGGTCAAGAACAGGCAACCGATCACAATCCAGAGGGCTATCATCTCGCTTCTCCTTTTCAATTTATTTCTACCCGGATGATAAGGCAAGGTTCATGCCAGGAGTAAAACTATATAACCAATTGATATAATTAGTATAATAAAACAATGATGCGGATGATGATGCCATTTTGACAACCCAACCCGATTTATGCTCATCAGGTGTGACAAATTGACAAAAAAATGAAAAACATCCGTTATTACCTGTCATTTTGACAAACACCGGGAGCACATTGTCTCGTGGAGCCTGTCGGGGCCACGAGGGGGCTGCAGAAAGGCAAGCCCGGGACGCAGTGCCGGTTAAGACGCAGTGACCGAGCTGAAGCCTCTTTGGGTAAGCGTATACCGTGCTTCGAGCCTGCGCGCGACGTAGGACATGCTGAAGCAGCAGAGGAAATAGAGCACGGCGATGGTGGTATAGATCTCGAACGGGAAGATCATGAGCCTCTTGTTGATGGTCTGGGCCACGGTGGTGAGCTCGAATACCCCGATGATGTAAGCGAGCGACGTGTCTTTGAACAAGGAGATGAACTGGCCCACGAAAGCCGGGATCATGATCTTGAAGGCCTGTGGCAGCACCACATGGCGCATGATCTTGTAGTAGGAGAGCCCGGAAGCGGTGGCGGCTTCGACCTGGCCTCTCGGGATGGCGCTCACCCCGGCCCTGACGATCTCCGCGATGTAGGCTCCGGAGAAGATGGTGAAGGCGATGGTTGCGCTCCAGAACACATCGATCTGCATCCCGGTCATGATGGGGGAGAAGAAGTACACCCAGAAGATGACCATGATCAGCGGATTCCCCCGGATGATTTCGATATAGAGCACGCTTGGAGTGCTGAGAAACGCGTTTTTGCTCAGCCTGCCGAGCCCGAGGAAAAGCCCGATGAAGAAGCTTGCAAACAAGGATATGAGGGCAAGGATGATGCTGAGTGATAGCCCGCCCAGGCCGAAGAAGATCTCGCCCTCGCCGCCGTGGGGAAAGGTCCAGATGAGCAGGGAACGGAAGTTGCTTCCCACGATGCCCCAGTTGAATTTGAACAGCATGAGCACGATCAGGAGGATAAGCCCGGCGAGCAGCGCTGCAAACAGGCCCCTGGCTGCCAGGACGAGCCACTTCCAGAGGTGTTCCGCGAGACGGGACCATACCGATGCATAGAGGGCTTCCTCGTGTACCGGGGCATACTCGCCGAGCTGGAAGACCCTCTTTACCCAGGTGAAGAGGGCACCGATTCCTCTGCCCAGGAGGCTCAAAGGCAGGAAGAGCATGCCGAGAAACCTGTCCATGGCCGTGAGCTGCCGGGCCTGGCCGACCTTGAGGTGATGATTGACGGTGTTCATGATCATGGAGATCGTGATGGAGAGGGTCAGGTAGATGAGGGACGCCGCCGAGGTTGCCTCGAAGCCGCGGAAGGTGAACGACTCGATCTGCTGCGACTGCCAGCAGAGCTCCCCAACCGCGATGGTCATGGCGAGCGACGAATTCTTCATGTTGTTCAGGAATTCGCTCCCCAGGGGCGGGATGATGATGCGGAACGCCTGGGGAAGGACAACGTGCCGGAGCATCTGAGCCCCGGAGAGCCCGGAAGACTGAGCCGCCTCTATGTGGCCGTGGGGGATGGCCTGAATGCCGGCCCTCACGATCTCGGCCACGAACGAGCCTGTGTAGATGCCCAGGCCTATGGTGGCGGCCCAGAACTCGAGTCCGTGCTCGTTGAGGAATGTCTGGACGGTCTGCGGCAGGACCATGGGGAAGGCGAAGTACCAGAAGAACAGCTGGACGAGCAGGGGGGTGTTCCTGAAGAATTCAACATAGGCCGTTGCTATGGCATAGGTGGGTTTGAAACGCGAGAGCCTGGCTATGCCGAAGACGGTCCCCAGGAGGAGCGCGATGCCCGTGCTGATGAAGGTTATCTCGAGGGTCAGCACCAGGCCCTTGAGGAGCCAGAGGCCGAAGATTTCGTGGTAGGTGGGGTTCACCTCCCAGAGGATGGCCCAGTTGAAATCGTACCCGAACTGTTCATGGCTGAACAGGAGGTAGAATGCGAACGCAATGGCCGCAACGACACAGATCTGCTGGAGCAGCTGCTTGGTCGTCTGCTTCACGTGTGCCTCTGAGCTGCCGATGCGCCCATGGTGATGGTCTTACTCCTTGTGAGGGTCTGCGGCCGCACCAGACTGAACCGCAGACCCCCGTAGTTTCTTTGTCAACGACTCAGCTACCCATCAAGGCCAGGTTTCTATCTTCTCGGTCAGAGGGAAGTAGTAGGGCGTCTTGGGGCCATACCACTTGTCGTAGATCTTCTTGTACGTGCCGTCGTTCCACATATCCTGGAGCGCGAAGTTGATGGCGTCTCTCCATGCGCTGTCGTCCTGAGGCACGCCGATCCCGTAAGGCTCGTTGCTGAAGAAGTCGCCCACGAGCTCATACTTGCCGGGCTCCTTGGCTGCGTAGCCGATGAGGATCGTGCTGTCCGTGGTCCACCCGGCAACCTTGCCCTGTTTGAGTGCCAGGAAGCAGGAAGGTTCGTCCTGGAAACTGATCACGTTCTTCTCCGCATTCTTGTCTCCGAGCTGTTTCAAGAGCGCAACCGCGTTCTTCTCGCTCGTGGTCCCCTGCATGGATGCGAGCTTCTTGCCCACAAAGTCCTTGTGGCTCTTGAACTTGCCTTTCTTGGCAAGGATCTTCTGGCCGTCGAAGAAGTAGGTGATGGAGAAGTCGATGGTCTTGTCGCGCTCGCGTTTGTGCGTCATATTGGCGGCGGACATGTCGATCCTGCCCGAGGTGAGGAACGAGATCCTGGTCTTGTTGTTCAGCTTGACCCGCTCCATCTTGAGGTTTTTGCCCATGTAGCCGCCGATACGTTTGACGACCTCGGTGGCGATGTCCACATCGAACCCCACCCATTCGTTCTTGTCGTTGAAGTATGCGGCAGGGATGCTTTCGTACATCAGTCCGACGCTCACCGCGCCGTCCTTGTTGACCTTGTCGTACGTCGGCCCTGCGAGACACACGGACGGACCGGCAAGAACCATGAGTACCAGTGCTGTGATGACTCCCATGAACAGTTTTTTCATTTCCTCCTCCTCCTTAGTGTGAAAAAATGCTCTTCCGTTATTAAATGCCGATCAACCCCTAGTGGGTCAAGATCTTGCTGAGGAACACCTTGGTCCGCTCGTGTCTTGCATGGGAGAAGAACATATCCGGCGGGGCACTTTCGATGAGCTGGCCCTCGTCCATGAAGTCGACCCGGTTCGCCACCTCGCGGGCGAATCCCATCTCGTGGGTGACCACCACCATGGTCATGCCCTCGCGTGCCAGGGTCTTCATGACATCGAGCACCTCGTTGATCATCTCGGGGTCCAGGGCGGAGGTGGGCTCGTCGAAGAGCATGATCTTGGGCCGCATGGCCAGGCCCCTGGCAATGGCCACGCGCTGCTGCTGGCCTCCGGAGAGCTGGTCCGGGTATGCATGGGCCTTCTCCGAGATCCCCACCTTCTTGAGCAGTTCCTGGGCGTAGGCCTCTGCCTCGTCGCGCTTCTGCTTACGCACGTGGATGGGTGCGAGCATGATGTTCTCCAGGGCCGTCATGTGGGGGTAGAGGTTGAACTGTTGGAACACGAACCCGATCTCCTCCCTGAGCCTTCGGAGGTTAATCTTGGGGTCGTGGATGGGCATGCTGTCGACGTAGATTTCTCCATGCTGGATGGGCTCGAGCTTGTTTATGCACCGGATGAGGGTGCTCTTCCCCGACCCGGAAGGACCGCAGACCACCACCACTTCTCCTGGATCCACGTGGAAATTGATGTCGTTGAGTACATGAAGATCGCCGAACCATTTGTTCACGTTCTTGAAGGTGATCATGCGTGTTTCTGCCTCATCTCCCCTCGGGATATGGTAATATATCCGGAAAGTTTCATGGGTGTGTCATGTTTCTTTTCAATGAATCGGCCCTGAAAACTATAGTGGAAGAGTCCTTTGGGTGTCAAGACAAACAAGTTCTTGACCTGCCGGTGGGCAGGGAATGCCGCGGGACGTTTCCGCACGGGAGTGCGGCACCGTGTGTCATCTCAGTCCGGGGAGAGGGGAAAGACCAGGGGCCTCACCTGCACCACGTGGATGATGCCCAGCCGCATCACCGCCTCGATGTCCACGGGGTAGCCGTAGAAATCGTGGATCTTCCGGGCAAGCCGTGCCACCCGTGCCGCATCCTCCTCGCTCAGGGTTTTTCTGCGCTGCTCCGACCTGTCGGAGATCATGGCCGTGGTGGTGCCGTGGCCCGCCTCACGGTCGAAGACGGTCCTGGTCTTCTTGGTGTTTTGGACCGTGTGCTTGACGGTGAAGCTTGCGGCATCCAGCACATAGAGGTCGCTCTCGACCTGCGAGGAGACAAGCCCGGCGCCGGCTCCCCAGGCTGCATTGACGATCACCTCGTCCCAGCGGTGCTCCGAGAGGTTGATGGAGTTCACCACCATGGCCACGTCCGATTCCACCTGGAGATGGATGAGCACGGGCTGGTTCTCGGTAACCTTGCCGGTCTCCACCCAGGAGTAGGCAAGGCACTTGAGGATCGACTCCATGAGGAATTTTTTCCCCCTGACGTACGGGTACGACATGAACCTCCCTGCCATCATGTCCGTACGCGTGTCCTCGTGGATGGAGGAGGATCTCACCACCACGAACCCTCCGCCCTCGCTCTCGTACCTGCTCCTTAAGGGGGCGAGGATGGGCTCCGGTATGCCCAGGCACAAAAATGCCTCATCGATGGTCAGGTCGCTCGCGTCCTCCCCGGTGTCACCGGCCCCTGCCGGAAGCTTGCCATCGATGCCGCACAGCCCCAAGAGCCTCTCGATCTCCGTGATCTTGTCCTGTCCGGACATGCCCCGTTCGAGGTCGTGGTACAAGGTGGTGATCTTCTGCTCTGTGTCCGTGGGGAAGGTGAAAGCACTCACCAGGGGGAGGATCTGCCGGAAGCATGATGCATGGTTGGAGGCATGGGCATGGAGGGTGGCCTTCACTTTTTCTGCGAGATGCCTGTTCTGCAGGACGAGCTCTTGAATACCAAGCGTGGTCAGGATGAAGCCGGGGGGGATGGCAAGCCCGGGCAGATCCCTCTCAAGCTCGCCCAGGGATGCCGCCTTGTTGCCCACAAATCCGGCAATGATCCTGCCCGCTTTTCCCAGGCCGACGACGCGGGATTCTTTCGATTCCGCGAAGCGTTTCAGGCGATCTTTCACCAGGGGCTCGAGCCGGAGCAGGTATCCGGAGAGAGGTCCGTCAGTGCCCGTGTTCCCGGGAAGGGGAAGCGATGCGCCTTCGATGGTCCGCAGCACCGTTTCCATCTCAACGTCGCCGAGCGATGCGGGGTCGGCAACCAGGGGTTCGATCGTTCTCAAGGCCTGGGCCGTGAACTCCGTTCTCTTCATGGCGAGAAGTGCCCGGATCTCCTCCAGGTCGTGAAAATAATCGAGGACCGTGAGCCCCACCCGCGGGCAGACCATGTTCTCCATTTCCACCGCCCTGCGGAGTTGGGTATGGAGCCTGGTGCTCATGAAGAAGGCTTCTTCGAGGTCCGCGGCCCTCGTGATCCTTCGCCGGGCCAGCTCGATGTCGCCACGCTGCCTCCTGCGCGATTCCAGGATGATGTCCTTCATGTGGTCCTTCATGGGGGTGATGAAGTCGGCCCTGCCAGCCTCCTCGATGCACTTGAGGATCGAGAGTTTGTGTGCGCTGTCCTTAAGTGTCCGGGAGATGAAGAGCTCCTGGATGATGAACGCGAGGACATTGATATTCCCCGCGCGGGCGATGAGCGCGCGAAGCTGTGCGAGCAGTTCTTCCGGGTGGTCGGTGGCCTCGATGGAGACCAGGAGCGAGAACGTCTCGTGTATGACCTCGCTGAAATCCTCTTCAGGGTTCAGCGAGGCGCCGGGGAGGACGACCATGCCGCGGAAGCCGTCTACGGTGACCACTACGCCTTCCTGAACGGCACGGTTCTGCTGGTTGCCGAACGAAAGGAGAAGCCGTGCCTCGGGCCCGTCCCCGCACCACTGGGCTGCCTGCAGGATCACTCCCGGCTTGCCGAAGGTGCGCGCCGTGAGCTGCGCGTGGGAAAGCGTGGAGTCGCGGGTGGTGATGTAGCCGGCTGCCTCCTGGAGCCTGCCCACCTCTTCGGGGGTGAGCAGCGTGTCGGAGAAGATGGAGGAGCGAAAATCATCCGGTATGCTTTCGGGCCTGTTCTTCCTCAGGAAACCGGTGGCGATGCCGGGGCAGGAGGTGATGGCGCCTGCGGTGATCCCTCTGATGGGCATCCCCACCGGGGAAGACCACTGGAGCCTCTTCTCGATGGCCTCCAGATGGTACCCGTGCTTTTCGAGCAGGGACCTGAGCGATGCGGGGTCGCGGATTATGTTGTCGGATTCGTGCACCTTGCGCAGGGAGGGCCCGTTGGCGGCAAAGGCCCGGATGGGCTTGTACGAGTCGTGGTCCCTCAGTGCATAGAGGCTCAAGGTCTCGCCGGAGAGGTGGATGCAGGACCGGGTCAAAGCGTCCTGGCCCGAGGTCTTGAGGGAGACCGACCCCACCACCTTGTCCAGGATGTTCACGATGCCCGCAGTCTCCGTGAGGCAGGCCTCCGGGAGGAGCCCGGCGAGGTAGACCAGGGGGTCGGGCCTCTCGTACCCGGGGTTCCGGAAGAGGGGATCTCCTGCAAGGGAGAGGAACTCGCCTGCTTCAATGCCCCGGGCTATGGGGCGGTTGAAGAACATCTCAACGGCCTTGGAGGACGCGTCTCCTTCCGGTATCGTCTCCAGGCCGAGGCGGTTGAGCTCGGAATTGAGCAGGGGGATCGCCGCGGCATTGATCCCGGCCAGGGTCTCGCTCAGTTTCTTGAGCTCTATGGCGCCCCTGGTGATGATGTAGAGCGGGAAGCCGGTTCCCGAGGCGGCCAGGCGTTGCCGGTGGAAGGCCAGCGACCTGTCCGTGATGCGGCCGTCCTCGATCTCCTGGTCGAAATCAGCCACACTCGCAAAGGCCTGGATGGTCCAGACCGCCTTGTCGATGAGCTCACCGGCATCGAGAGTTCCGGAGGTTTTCTCGTCAAGGCGCGCAGCGAGAGTGATCTCGGTCTTGCTCACCTGGAATCCGAGTTCGATCATCGTGTCCATGAGGACCCTCATGCGCGCCATGTTGCCGTCTTCCACGTTTCCCTCGGCATAGCTTGCAGTGATCATGGGCTTGTTCGGGTCGAGGTCCACGAAGATGTTGGCGCCGTGGAGGCCGAGGTCCACGAAGAACCATGCCTTGTTCGTGTGCGAGATGCAGTCGATGTAGCAGTTGTCCCTCAGGTGGACGTTTGTGGAGAGGTAGGACTCCATGATGGTGCGTGCAGGCACGGCCCGGGGGCTCCTGAAGTCGCCCGAGTAATCGATGATGTTCACCTTGTTCGCCGGGTAGAACTCCATCCCCCCCTGTGCATCGATGGTGACGCATACGGCCTTGCTCGATATGGTGTTCACCTCGCCGATGACGTTCTTCCATCCCTTGAACACGCCGAACACGTTTTTGAGCACGTCCTGGTGTATGGTGTTGATGAGCCTGTTGAGGGTCAGGCCCAGGGTCTCGCTGCCGGCGGAGCCTTCAATGGTGGCCTCGAGCTGCTCGTGGTACGTCTGGTCCGTACCTGCGATGAGTTTGCCGTGGATCTCGATCATGTCATCGATGATCGACCGGGCCTCGTGTATGTCCGCCGGGCCCATGATTCCGCTCTGGAGCAGTTCGAGACCCTCGATGTTCCTCTCGCAGAACTCGAGGTAGAGCTCCACCCAGTGCCTGACCGAGTCGGCGAGCGGGGTGTCTCCGATTGTCATGGGGGGACTTTTGTACGCGATGACGTCCCTGATCACGCGCACCTGCGGGGGAGAGCCCTGGTGGGTGATCCCTGCAACCCTCTCCCCGAGACTGCCTGCAAGGTAGGGCGGGAGGTAGAGGCAGGGCAGCTCGGCTATGCTGAGCTCGGTTCGCACTTTCTCCGCGATGATGTCCGCAGGCCTGATCATGAGAGGTTTGCCCGTGGCATAGTCTTCGATGCGGGAGAGCCTTGCAAGGGAACCCGCCTCCTGCGACACGCCCCGGGCGAGCTCCTGTGCACGTGCGAGCCCGCCGGGCCCGAGCCTGTCCGCGGGAATCTCTCGGAGCTGAGCCTCAAGGGCATCGAGAGAACCTGCGATCTCCTCGAGCCGCTCAAACTCGCCACGGTCTGCGCAGCACAGGAGACTGTCCCTGATGAGGTCGCTCATCACGGAGCCCGTGGTATGAAACGAGTTGTATCTGGATTCTTCGATCCGGGCCTCGAGAGGGGAAAGCCCTTCGACGCGGATCGTGAGCTCACGGAAGACTACCTGGGCAAGGATGTTCAGCCAGGAAGGTCCGGTCATGGTGCGTTCGAAAAAGGGCCGGGTCATGGCGACCAAGAGCATGGAGCCCGCAGGCAGTTCGACCACGAGGCTGACAGAGGCAACGGGGGGGGCGAGGCCGTGCTCGAGGAAACCGTGCGGCCCTTCGAGGGGGAGGGCAGCCAGGATCATCCTGTCGAGGCCCGCGGTGATGCGGTCTCCCAGGGCAGGATCCGCGGGAAGCTTCACCGGTCGACCTTCCAGGAGGTTCCGGCTGTTTTCCCTGAGATCGGGAGATGAGAGGAGAAAGCCCAGCACCCGGGAAGAGATCGTCCCGGGAAGGGCGTATGCCTGCATGTCTTGCGAAACGAGCCGCTGTATCGTCTGTGGCAGGGAGTCTATCGCATCACCGGTCGAAGCGTCTGGGAGCCCCATGATCCAGTGTGCAGGCCCCGGCTCTTTCATGAGATCCTCACGGTATGCCCTGTCGTGGGGCCCATGGACATGAATGACGGTATCACTGCAGGGGTCACCTGCCTTCAGGGAGGACGCCCCCGGCCGGAGCGCCACACGCAGTCCTTGAGCCCTCACCCAGGCGGATCTCGCCCTTCATGATCTGCGTGAGGAGATTCACCCAGGTCTCGCCCCCATTGATGGGGAGGCTTTCCAGCAGCCCTGCGAGCATGTCGTACCACGCCTGGTTCGCATCCACCCCGAGCCCTCCGAAGGGGATGTTCTCTTCGGTCTTGTGGCCGAAGGACAGCAGGTTGAGGCCCTTGATCCGGGTCACCACGTAATCGTTGCCGCCGTCCATGAGCTCGTTTCCCGCAAAGAGGATCTCTTCCGCGAAGAGCCCCTGGTTCTCGATGATGTCGCGGATGCAGCGCTCCTTGCTGTTCCTCTCCAGCACGAACTTGATCCCCCGTGCGCCGGGGAAGGGCTTGATCACCCGGGTCCTCGTCTCCGAAAGGGTTGCGAGGAAGTCGGACTCCCTGAGCCTTCGGTCCACGAGGTCCAGGAGCTCCTCCCGCACCTGTTTCGCCTCGGGCTCGGCATAGCTCTGTGCATCGATGTCGCCCAACATCATCCAGGAGACTGAGCCCACCCGGTAGTAGGAATCCGCCTTTGCCGGGTTGTAGCCCCGTGTCTTCAAAACATCCTTGAGCTCGTCGATAATTCCCCGGCGCCTGTCGAAACCGTTTTCTCCGAGCACCTGCTGCGCCTCGGCCATCCTCTTCTTCACCATGCGCCTTACGTGGTCGCTGTCGGGCGGAAGCTTTTCCTCCAGGCTCAGGAGGGTCGCGAGCTGTGCCTTGAAGTCCGCAAGGCCCATGATGGCGATGGCCTGGGCGTCGGAGAGGAGCCGCTCGAAGGAGGGGTCTTTCTCCCACCCGAGGGTTTCCTTGTTGTAGAAGTACCTGCTGCTGCCGTCCCCGCCGTAGAAGAGCATGTGCTCTTTGAGTTCCGGGTCTATCCTGTCCAGGATCCGGGGCTTGATCTTCTCGAAGGAGACGCCCGACATGGGGACCCAGGCTACCTTCTTGGCTGCCAATGCACGTACGAACGCGTTTATGGATTTGAGCTGGCTCTCGGAGGGCATCTTGCCGGACAGGATAACGGTGTCGTCGATGTCGGTGCACCATGCGCCCCAGGTCTTGAGGGGTTTCCTCGAGCGGTGGGACAGGTCGAGGCATGTGGCTCTTCTGACCTCGTCGGGAATGTAGGAGTACCGGTCGGCTATGGGACCGCCCACGTGCTCCACCGCTTCCTGAATGGACTCTTCGAGATTCGAGTTTTCGACGATTTTCAGGCCTGCAACCGCTGCCATCTCTTCGAGGCGCTTCGTGATGAAGCGTATCGGTATGAAGTCCTCCTTGTAGCGACGGGATCCCTCCTTGTAGCGGTCGGGCTGTTCCACGCTGCGCTTGTCCCACCTGGTGAGGTGTTCGTACTCGTCGGAGATGGTGACGACGATCTGGATGATGTTGGCATCCTCGTAGTACCAGGGGGGAAGAACGCCGGGTATCAGCGGGATCCCCTCGATGATGAGGCTCTGGTTGCGCTCAATCTGGCGTTTGATGGTCGCCAGCACCCCTTCGAAGATCACGAGGCTGTGGGAGTAATAGTGATCGAGGACCATTTTCCTCCATCCTTGCGTGAACGGCTCTTCGTCGGAGGTGCCTCTGACCCTCTCGTACTCGTCGACAAGTTCCGACCTGACGGCGCTCTCGATCTTGAAGCTCGATGAGTGCACATGCGGCCAGATGGATTTGGGCACGAGCTTCCTCACGTCTTCCCTGATGAGGTCCGTGGAGAACGAGGTGGGGATGTTGAACGATCGCTTCAGGGCCTTGGCAATGGTGGACTTGCCGGCGCCGCTGGGCCCGGTTACGATGATGATGAGCGGCTTGTCGAGGCTCTTGAGGTTCTCGACGCCCGGGGTGTTCTGGGCATAGATGAACCGGATGCACTCATGGAGCTGCTTGACCGTGATATTGAGGGAACGGTCCCTCGTGATCTCGGTGTGGCCGCCCAGTTCCTCTTCCTCCCTGGCGAAGGCCTCTTCCCACAGGGAGTAGGCGAGAAAGTAGTCATTGGCATGATGCTCGAGGTTTTCGCCCCAGCTCCTTACCATGGAGCGGTATTTCTCGATGTGAATATCCTTTACCTCAGGGATGTTCCACAAGTCGTACACCAATGATTCAAATGAACCTTTCCCCAGGAGCTCTTCCGGTTGATACCCGTCCTGTTCCAGCTCACGGTGAAGGTTTTCAAGCAGCACGGGGTAGAGCATCTCCTTGAGGTGGCTCACGAGTTGAGGCGCGTTGCGGGAGTTGTTCACGATGAAGAAGAGATTCTGCCGGACGTGATCGTACGGGTCGTCCATCTGGCCGAGCAGGTACCTGAGCATCTTGAATTCCTGCGTCCTGAGCCTCATGAAGCAGGCCCGGGTCTCCTCCAGCACATCTTCGTGAGCGCGGATGACGGCATCGATCTTTTCCTTGCCCAGGCACGCCACGACGCTTTCGACCGCTGCGGGCAGGTGCTGCCGTGTCTGCCTGATCTGTTCGCGCGTGATGGGGAGCCGGACGTACATCTGGCGCCTGAGATCGTCCTTGCGCCTGTGCTCGGCGAGCACCTTTTCGATGATGTCTTCCCTCATCATGCCGAACCAGCGGTCCGTATAGGGGTTCAAGGCCCTCACCATGATCTCCGAAATGATGTCCTGCATGTCCTTGTGCTCGATCACGGTGATCTCACGGTCTTTTGCGAGCTTTTTCATGACGAAATCGATGAGGCGGATGGGATGGAAATTGTTCAGCCTCTTGTTCTTGTCCTTGCCGAGCGAGACGGAGCCGACGAGCATGCGCCGGTGGGTTATCTTGTTCTCGGGGGCCGCGAGCAGGACCTCCACGATGTTGGCCCTCTCGTAATACTGTCTCGAAAGGGTCCCCGGCAGGAGCACCCCGCTTTCGATCATGACACTCGTGTTTTCCTTGATGGCCCGGTCCAGAACCGCTTCTATGGCCTTGGAGATGCTGAAGCTCTGCTCGTAGAAACCCTCGATCGTGGGCCTCCCCTGGTAGCTCGACCGGTGAACCTCCGGGCAGAGGTGCATGGGGATGAAATGACGCATGACCGCACGGGTGATGGTGGCCCTGAAGTAGGTGGGTATGCCCAGTTTCTTCGAGATCACGTTCCCGATGGTGCTCTTGCCCACCCCTGCTCCCCCATGGATGAAGACCACGGTGGGCTTCCTCAGGTCTTTGAACCTGGGAACATTCAGGTACACCCGCGTGAACAGATAGGCCAGCAGACGGTTCAGCTCGTCCAGGATGATCTTCCCCTTCATGTCAGGCGGGATGAGCCTGCACTGGTTCAGCCCGGATATCTCGGCATTGACGCAGTCCCTCCAGTGCTTCCACTTCACCAGGAACGAGGAGGCGATGTCATCCATGAAGGAGGTCCAGGTGCGGAGCTTGTCCGTGACGATCTGCCTGTCCAGCTCGGTCACCTGGCGGCTCTTGTCGAGGAAATCCTGAACCTTTCCCGCGCTGTCGAAGAAGGTCCGGTCGCCCGCAAAGAACGTAGCCGCCTCGTCGCTCGTGATGAGCCTCCGGTCCATGAGGAGCTGCGAGAGCTGCTTCATGAAATCGATGCGGAAGGGGTCGAACAGGGTGCGTATGATGTTCTCGCTCAAGGCATCGTCGGACTTTCCGGCAGAGGTCCGCTCGAAGGCCTCGGTGTTCTTGTTCACGATCCTCCTGCTTGTGTCGAAATCGTAAACACCCGATTTCACCAGGTTCTCGGTGAGATCGTACTGGAGGATCTTGAGCTTCTCGAGGGCCTTCCTCGCCTTGTGGATGGGGCCGTACTGGGAGATGAGGGCATACGTGAGGAAATCCAGGGAGTAGCGCTGCGCGATGCGGGCAAGGATGTCGTTCCCGCTCAGGGAGGCGATGGTCTGCGCGATGACCTTCTTCGGGAACAGGAATGCGTCGAGGGTGCTCTCCTCCACGATCTTGTCCACCTGTTCCAGGGTGATGCTGCTCACCTTCTTGGCCCCTATGGAGGAGAGCGGGTCCCGGCAAAAGGTGTCGATCTTCTCCAGGAGGCAGGCGATGATATGGATCGGTGCAAATCCTTCGGAGATCCTCTTCTGGACAGCCCTGGAATTCATGAAACCGAAGAGCTTCTCCGGGGTGAAGAGCTGCTCGAACAACTCCCAGGAGAACGGTTCTCCCAGGGCCGCGCTGTCTGTTTGGGCATGGTAGTAATACCGGGAGATGAATTCGCGCACCACGAGAGAAAGGTCCTGAAAGCCGACCTGGTGGAGGGGAACATCCGGTGAGATCTCCCGGCAGATCTGGTTGAAGAGCAGGGAAGAGATCTCGTGGATCTTGGCCTGGGCGATGATCTGGCCCGGGGAGTGGGCCAGGTAAGTGCTCAGGGGCTTGGTCACGTAGAGGTTGGCATTATAATCGTGAAAAACCATGATGTTGGATACGATGGGTGCACCCGAGCCCGGTATGCAGATGGCCAGGATGTCGAGCCGGTCCGGATCGAGCTCGAAGGTGTACACGATGTTCGAGGGGTCCTCGATAGTGATGGTCACGGGACTCAACACATCCATGATGTACAGCGAAGGCTCATCGATGCCGTGGTCCCGCGCAGGGAACATCAGGAGGGCATGCTGGTCGCGGAGGCGGTTCAGCCGGTGGGTGAGCGACTGTATGATATCCTGGGGAACGGTATGCTGGGAAGGAAGCACCTTTGCCCCGGGCCACTGGAACATCTTTCTGGAGGGAATTTCGTCTGTAAGATCTCTGCTCATGGTGTCAACTCTCTCCTTTGCATCTCGTATGTGGGCGAACAGCGTGACAGAGGTGTACCTTATGGATATTTCAATATCACAAGAGACCATAGTAATGGAAGGAATTGATGCGGCTTTTTCTGAACCCGCGATTTTGTTCGGAATGAAAGGCCAAAGCGGATTTCACCAATGAACCAAGGGGATGCCCCCTGTGACGCATGATCCGGTGCCAGAATTACAGCCTGGTACAGCCGATACCGTTCGGCAGGGAGCATCGCCCGGGGATGTGGGGAAAGAACGCCCAAGCCCTTCTGTTTTACAATACTTTCACGATGTGGTATCTCTGTTTGAGGCCCCACCGCATCAGGGGGATTCATATTCGGGTGAGGTGAATTCCATGTCGATGCAGGAATCTGCCTTTGTACGTGTGATGAAGGTCTTCTGGATAAGTTTCTGGGCTGCCGCTGCATCGCTGATGCTGTTCATCCCCATCACCCTGGCAGCCATGCTGAGCTCCACGGGCAACCTCGCCTTTTCCCTCTCGAAGATCTGGGCCTGGGTCATGCTCGGGGTCACGCACGTCCATCCCGTGATCAGGGGACGGGAGAAGATCGTCAAGGGACGCTCGTACATCATCATCAGCAACCACCAGTCGGAGTTCGACATCCTTGCCCTGGTCACGAAACTGGGCACCCAGTTCAGGTGGATCATCAAGAAAGAGCTCAGGAAGGTGCCTCTGTTCGGCTATGCCCTGTATGTGTCACGGAACATCTTCATAGACAGGTCCGACCGCGACCAAGCGGTCAGGAGCATCCATGAGGGATTGGACCGCCTCCCTCAAGGGGTGAGCGTGATGTTCTTCGCCGAGGGCACCAGGTCGGTGGACGGCAGCATCCAGCCGTTCAAGAAGGGCGGGTTCATCATGGCCCTGGAGAATGGCATGCCCATCCTGCCCGTCACGGTGAACGGGAGCAGGAGGGTGCTGCCCAAGAAGAGCCTCGTCTTCCGGCCTGGGCCCATCGAGGTGGTGGTCGGCGATCCTTTGGAGACCTCGGGCTACACCAGGGAGCAGCTCCCGGAGATCATGGAAAAGACGAGGGGCATCATCACGGCCCAGTTCAATCCCGATTACCCTGATGCGCCCGGGGGCAGTTGACTCCGTATCGGTCCCATGACATTATGAGTCACCAAGAATGCGAGCGCGTTCCTCCACGGTGAGATTCATGGAGAAGATCCCCTGCGGGCCTCCATCCCGGATTCAGGGAAAACAACTATGGCTGACAATCGAGAACTTGAAGCAACATCCCGGTGAAACATACCCCACGCATACGGGAAGGAGACCTTATGGACAGGAAAGAATTGATGGGCAAGCTGGACAAGATGTTCTTCCCGCAGTCTGTTGCCGTTGTCGGCGCCTCCGATGTGCCGGGCAAATGGGGCAGCCGCATACTGACGGCGATCCTGGGCTGGTCATACCGGGGCAGGGTGTACCCCGTGAACCCCAACAGGAAGAGTCTCTACAACGTCGAGTGCTATCCTGACCTGGGGTCCATTCCCGGAGAGGTCGACCTTGCGGTCTTCACCATCCCTGCGAAGATGATACCCGATGCCTTCAGGGAGTGCATCGCAAAGGGCATCACTGCGGCGGTGGTGATATCGGCGGGGTTCAAGGAGACAGGGGAAGAAGGCGCCGGGCTCGAGAAGGAGATCATCGAGATCGCCCGCGAAGGGGGCATCGTGTTCATGGGTCCCAACACCATGGGGGTCGTGTCGGCCCACCATTCCTTCGAGGCGGTCCCCCTGCCCACGGCACCGAAACCCGGGGGGCTTTCCATCATCTCGCAGAGCGGCAACCTCGGGATCCAGATGATGAAATGGACAGGCCACAAGGACATCGGGCTCAGTATCTATGCAGGTGTCGGGAACGAGGCCATGCTGAAGGCAGGCGACCTGCTCAGGTACGTGGGAACACGAGACGAGGTCAAGGCCGTTGCCATGTATATCGAGGGCATACCGAACGGCCGGGAGTTCATGGAGATCGCCTCCGAGGTGACGAGGAAGAAGCCCGTCATTGCCCTCAAGGGGGGCAACTCGGCGACAGGATCGAAGGCCGCCCAGTCCCACACCGGCTCCATGGCCGGGTCGGTTGCCGCCTACAGGGCCATGTTCGCCCAGTCCGGCATTATCCAGGTGGACACGCCCTCCGAGCTCCTGAACGTTTCGGCAGCCATGACTCATCTTGCCATCCCAAAGGGAAACAGGGTGGGGGTGATGAGCTTCGGCGGGGGCTGGGGGGTCATAGCAGCGGACCAGTGTGAAAAGGCGGGGCTCGTCATGCCGCAGCTCACCCCGGAGATCATCCGGGTCATCGATGCCTACCTGCCCGCATTCTGGAACAGGCGCAACCCGGTGGATGTCGTGGGCGAAGACGACCCGGAGATGTGCCTCCAGGTGATAGGCGCCCTGGCCCGGTGGGAAGAGACGGACATGGTGATGGCGCTGGGGATCGTGGGCAGGTCGAGTTTTCTCGAGGACTTCATCGAATGCCAGGAGAGGCTCGAAGGCAAGATCTTCAAACGGGAGCTGAAGCTCTCGATACTCAAGGACCAGATCCGCTCGGAGGATCGTATCCTGTCCGGCATTGGAAAGATCCAGAAGGAGACGGGCAAGCCCATCCTCGTGGTCGCACTGACCGATGGCGGCCTGACCATGAGATACACGGACTACGGCCCGGTGATCACCCTGTCCAACCCCGAGGAGGTGGTCGCCATCTTCGCCCACATGGCGCACTACGGCAGGTATCTCGAGGGGATCCGGGAGCAAGGGCGATAGTCGTCTGCCCCGGTATGGGGGCAGGACCGGACCTCACTCCTTCACGAGCCCACCCAGAACCGCTCCGCCGAGGGCCGTCTTGACGAGCGTTCCGAAGAACCAGGTGCGGGCGATGACCAGGGGAATGGGCATGGTCGCATAGCTCCCGTATCCCATGGGAAACCCGAGTGCGATCCCGAACAGCAGTCCGTACAGCAGGGCGACCGCCATCTTCCTCTCCCTGATGAAGAGGGCGTAGATCGCCGTGAACACTGCCACGGTAACCGCTGTCACGAGGTAGATGAGCCACGCGTTCATCTCCTCCATGGGCCGCCACAGGAAGGCCGTCCGGGCATAGGCACTGCCCAGGATGAATCCGTGCATGACGAAGTCGATGAGCGACCACAGCACGAAGATGACGGCCGCCGCCATGATGGACTTCTGTTTCATATCCGCACCCCCTTTACTGAAGATCTTTGTACCACGTCTGCCCGGGCGCACAAGGATTGCTGCAGGGGCCTGAAAGCACCGTGGGGATTATCCTCTCGAGCCTGCGCATGATCGTCCCGGCATAGACCGCGTGGCCTTTTTCATTCGGGTAGCGTTCGTCCTGCTGGAGGAGCTCCCGGTTTCTGAGCCCCTGGTCCTCGAGATGCCCTGCCCAGAAGATATGGAACGGGATCATCTCGCAGGAGAGATCCTGGCACACCTCCCGTATGGCCCGGTAGTAGATGTTCAGGGCATCCGTATCGTGCGGGCTGTCGAAGGTGTGGGAGGTGGGCATGATGATCAGAGGGTCGAACCGCTCCCGGGCCAGGCGGACGATCCTCACCAGGTTCTCCTTGAACTCCGAGCGGTAGACCGGGCAGAAGGCGTCGTCGATGCCGAAGTGGAGCAGGAGGATCTCCGGCCGGAAGGGATCGATGTCTTCATGAAAGGACCTGATGCCGTCGAACGAGTTCTCGTACGGCCGGCTGCGGTTGATGAGCTCGACACCCCGGGATGCGCAGAACCTCCCCAGCATGTCAACGTAACTCCTCGTGACCCCGACCCCTGCAGGGATGCTTCCGCCTCGAACGAGCAGCCTCATCCGCACCTCACAACCTTTTAATACCACATCGGGGCGGTCTTCGAAAGATTGCAGAGGAAACGTCCTCCCAGCAGCCAGGCCCTTGACCGGGGAAGAAAAATAAGGTAGAGAATAATCCACACGGTATGACATGAAGAACATGACAGCTCAGAAAACTGCACAAACCCGGACCTCCAAATACTACTATCTCTACCCCGGCTTTTAGCCCGGGGACAATCGAACATCTCATCTCTGCGAACCGTTTATTCTCATCCGAATCCGGCTGCGCCTTTTTTTTGCGCCCCCGCGTATCGGCCTTAACGGGCATGCGACAGGAAAATACCAACAGTATGAGACAGGAGGCTTCGCACCATGAACATACGACTTGCAGATGGAAGGTTGCTCCCCATGGAGATGCACCAGGTAAAGATCGTGCAGAAAAAAGAGCTTGTGCCCTGTGGCAGGCGATTGCAGGCCATCGAAGAAGGAGGCTACAACACCTTTCTTCTGCGCACCAGGGACGTGTTCCTCGACATGCTCACCGACAGCGGCACCAATGCGATGAGCGACAGGCAGCTCGGGGCCATGATGGTCTCCGATGATGCCTATGCCGGTTCCGAGAGCTTCTTCCGGTTGAAGGACGCCATCGAGGAGGTCTTCGGGCTCAAGTACGTGCTCCCCGTTCATCAGGGCCGGGCCGCGGAGAACCTCATCGCGAAGGTCTTTGTGAAGCCGGGCTTCACGGCTGCCATGAATTACCATTTCACCACCACCAAGGCACATTTCGAGTTGGCCGGCGGCAGCGTGCTGGAGATATACACCGACGAGGCCCTCAACACCCGGAGCACGGTGCCGTTCAAGGGTAATCTCGATCTGAACAAGCTGGAGGACGCCATACGCACCCGCGGTGCCGACAAGATCTCCTTTGTCAGGATGGAGGCCACGACGAACCTCATAGGCGGGCAGCCTTTTGCCCTGGCGAACCTCAAGGCCGTGCGCGACATCACCTCGCGGCACGGCATCATGCTGGTGGTGGACGGCAGCCTGATCTCGGAAAACGCCTACCTGATCAAGCAGCGCGAAATCGGGTACGCGGATGTGTCCATCCGCGACATCATCCGGGAGATCGCCACGCTCGCGGATGTGTTCTATCTCTCGGGCAGGAAGAGCTGCTGCGTCCGCGGCGGGTTCATCGCCACCAACAACAAGGATCACTACGATGCAATCATGCCCTGGCTGCCGGTGTATGAAGGGTTCCTGACGTACGGCGGCATGTCCACGAAGGAGATCGAGGCCATGGCCGTGGGCATCCACGAGATGACCGACATTGATGTTGCCGGGAGCTCGGTGGAGTTCATCCGCTACTTTGCCGAGCGCCTGATCGAAAACGGGGTGCCCGTGGTCACCCCTCCGGGCGGCCTGGCCTGCCATGTGGATGCCATGCGGTTCCTGCCCCACATCCCTCAGATCGAGTATCCGGCGGGAGCCCTGGCAGCAGCCATTTACCTCAGTTCCGGGATACGGAGCATGGAGCGGGGGACCGTGTCCATGGACCGGGACAAGGACGGAAACGACGTGCCATCCGACCTCGAGCTGGCGCGCCTGGCTGTGCCCCGGAGAGTATACACCCTGTCGCACATCGAGTATGCGGTGGACCGCCTGACCTGGCTTTTCCAGCACCGGGACCTGGTGCAGGGGCTCAGGTTCGTCGAGGAGCCTCCGGTTCTGAGGTTCTTCTTCGGGAAGCTCGAACCGCTGAGAGGGTGGGGGGGACGTCTGGCCGCAGCGTTCAGAAAGGATTTCGGGGACGGCTTCTGAAGCCGCCCTCCTGGTGGACGTGACCTTTGAGCCGGGAATGGCCGGATAGGATGACGCCGGTGGTGGGGAGTGAACGGGGCAGATGTCCGGTTTCTTCCGGATCGGGCATGCCTGCCCATGAACGGGGTCTCTTCGTGCGAGGAGGCCCCGGCATCACTGCTCCGGGCCTTTCGGGGGTGCTGGGAGCCAAGCCTGAGCTGCGAGATGAGGGCTCATTCACTCGGAACACCAGGCATCACGCCCGGCAGTAAGAACTATTATTGCCTTATGATAATATTTCACAAAAAATGACATCAAAGATCAGAAAAACAGTTTGTTAGAAAAAAACAAACAATTCCCTTCGATCTTGAGTCTAAGTGTTGACTTGGCCAAAAAGGCTATGTTATGTTTGGTAAAAGAAATGAGTATTCATTCACAAAAGGGTGTGCCAAGTGATTAAAGACAGCGAAAAGATCGGCGCAATAATGGTTGTCGGGTCGGGTATCGCGGGCATCCAGGCATCACTGGATCTGGCGAATTCGGGCATGAAGGTCTATCTCGTGGATAACGGGATCAGCATCGGCGGGGTAATGGCCCAGCTCGACAAGACCTTCCCCACGAATGACTGCTCTGCGTGCATCCTCTCTCCAAAGCTCGTGGAGGTCGGGCGACACCCCAACGTTCAGATTCTCACCCGCCGGACAGTGGAGTCGGTACAGGGCGAACCGGGCAAGTTCACGGTCAAGCTCCTGAAGACACCGCGGTACGTCGACCTGAGCAAGTGTACGGGCTGCGGCGACTGCGCCAATGTCTGCCCGGTCACCGTGTCCTCCGACTTCAACGAGAATCTGGGGGATCGCAAGGCCATCTACCGGCACTTCCCGCAGGCCATACCGAGCGGGTTCGCCATCGACAAGACAGGCACCTCTCCCTGTAAGGCCGCCTGCCCCACGCATATCAGCGTGCAGGGTTATGTGGCCCTCATCCAGACGGGCAAGTACCAGGATGCCCTGAAGCTTATCAAGAAGGACAATCCCTTCCCGGCCGTCTGCGGCCGCGTGTGCAACCACCCCTGCGAGAAGGCGTGCCAGCGTGCCAAGGTGGACGAGTCCGTGGACATCATGCATCTGAAGCGTTTCGTCGCAGACCTCGATCTGGATGCCCAGACCCGGTACGTTCCCGAGGTGAAGGAAAAGAAGGGCAAGACGGTCGGTATCGTGGGCGCCGGTCCGGCAGGCTTGAGCGCAGCCTACTACCTCGCTGTCGAAGGCTATGATGTCACGGTGTACGAAGCCGCCCCGATCCCCGGTGGCTGGCTCACGCTGGGCATTCCCGAGTACCGTCTTCCCAGGGATGTCATCAGGGCCGAAATCAAGGTCATCGAAGACCTGGGCGTAAAGATCATCTGCAATACGAAAATCGGAAAGGACATCTCCTTCGAGGATCTGAGGAAAAAGCACGATGCCCTGTTCCTCGGCTGTGGAACGCACATCAGCACGAAGCTCGACATACCCGGCGAAGACCTCGAAGGCGTCATCCACGGAATCGATTATCTGAAACGCGTGAATCTGGGCGAAAAGGTCTTCCTGGGCGACAAGGTCGCGGTCATCGGCGGCGGCAACGTGGCCATGGACGCGGTGAGGACCGCGGTCCGCACAGGCTCGAAGGATGTATTCATCCTCTACCGCAGATCCCGCGCAGAAATGCCGGCAGCCCCGGAAGAGATCGAAGAAGCCATAGAAGAAGGGATCAAGATGAACTTCCTCGTGGCCCCGGTTCGTGTCGTCAGCGACATTCAGAACCCCCGTAAGGTCAAGGGCATCGAATGCATCCGGATGGAACTCGGTGAACCCGACTCCAGCGGCAGGCGCAGACCTGTCCCGGTCAAAGGGTCCGAGTTCGTGGTGGAGGCGGATGCCATCGTGCCGGCCATCGGCCAGTCCGCGGACCTCTCTTTCCTCCCGAAGGAGAGCGGCATCACCTTGAGCGCGTGGAAGACCATCGATGTCGAACCGTTCACCTTTGCCACAGGCATGCCAGGCGTGTTCGCCGGCGGTGATGCCATGACCGGAGCAGCCACCGTGGTCGAAGCGGTCAATGCAGGCAAGGAAGCGGCGATATCCATCGACCGGTACCTCACGAATGTGGACGTGAAAGAGGGCAGGGTCAAGTACTGGACCAAGGGCCTCGCAGACCAGGACATCAGCGGGGTGTCCGATGAACTGGGCGTATCCTATTCCAAACTGCACGTGCGGCTTGCGGAGAAGGACGAGAAGGAATTGACGGACGTGCCCAAGGCCCCGCGGGTGCACATGTCGCATCTCGACCCTGATGCACGGAAGGCCCACTTCGGCGAGGTCATTCAGGGTATGACCGAAGAGGCTGCCGTGGCCGAGGCCAATCGGTGCTTGAGCTGCGGCATCTGCTCCGAGTGCTATCAATGCGTAAATGCCTGCCTTGCAAAGGCCATCATCCACGACGAGCAATACGAGGTGGAGACCGTCGAGGTCGGTGCGGTTATCGCGGCAGCCGGATTCGAAACCTTCGATGCAGGACTTCGCGGCGAGTATGGCTTCGGCACCTATGAAAACGTGGTCACCTCCATCCAGTTCGAGCGTCTCCTCTCGGCATCGGGCCCGTATTTCGGGCATGTACAGAGGCTCTCCGACCACAAGGAACCCAAGAAGATCGCATTCATCCAGTGCGTGGGGTCCCGCGACACCAACTGCGGCAACTCCTGGTGTTCGTCGGTATGCTGCATGTACGCCACCAAAGAGGCCATCATCGGCAAGGAGCATGCGAAGGGCCTGGAGCCGACCATTTTCTTCATGGATATCCGCGCCCACGGCAAGGACTTCGACCGCTTCGTGAACCGCGCCAAGGATGAGTACGGGATACGCTACATCCGTTCCATGCCGTCTGCGGTAAAGGAACTGCAGCAGTCCAAGAATCTGCTCATGACCTATGTGCAGGAAGACGGTACGCTCATCGAGGAAGAATTCGACATGGTGGTGCTCTCCGTCGGGCTCACCCCGCCCAAAGATGCCGAGAAACTCGCCAAGGCGCTCGGCATAGAGCTCGAAGAGCACGGCTTCTGCAGGACATCCCTGGAGAATCCCGTGGAGACCAGCAGGGAAGGCGTTTTCGTCTGCGGTGCATTCGGCGGACCAAAGGACATCCCGGAGACGGTCATGGAGGCGAGCAGCGCCGCTGCCTGCGCATCCGGACTGCTTGCGGACCGCAGGGGCACCATGATTGCAGAGGCCGACGTTCCCCTGGAGAAGGACATCAAGGGCATCGGCCCGAGGACCGGCGTGTTCGTGTGCCACTGCGGCATCAATATCGGCGGCGTCGTGGACGTCCCCGCGGTCGTGGACTACGCCAAGACCCTCCCGAACGTGGTCTATACCACGGACAACCTCTTCACCTGCTCGCAGGACACGGCCGTGAAGATGGGTGAGGTCATCAAGGAACAGAATCTCACGCGGGTCGTTGTAGCCTCGTGTTCACCGAGGACTCACGAAGGGCTTTTCCAGGAGAACTGCGAAAAGGCAGGACTGAACCGCTACCTCTTCGAGATGGCAAACATCCGCGACCAGGCTTCCTGGGTCCATATGAACGAGCCCGCGGCAGCCACGTTGAAGGCCAAGGACCTCGTGCGTATGGCCGTTGCAAAGGCCGAGTATCTCAAGCCCCTCAAGCCGGGTCAGCTGAAAGTCAACCATGCGGTGCTCATCATCGGCGGCGGCCTGGCCGGTATTACCGCGGCCCTGTCTTTCGCCGACCAGGGTTTCGAGTCGCATATCGTCGAGAAGGAAGATGCGCTCGGCGGGAACTACGCCAAGCTGCACTATACCCTCGAGGGCCTCGACGCGAAGGCGCATCTCGCCAAGCTCCTGAAGAAGATCAACGACAATGAGCTGATACATGTCCATGCCGGGGCCGTCATCGAGAAGATTGAAGGCTTCATCGGCAACTACAAGACAACCATCAGGAACAAGGCCGGCGAGGCCAAGTTCGAGCACGGGGTCGTGATCGTCGCCACCGGCGCCTATGAGCTTGAAACCGACGAATACCTGCATGGCACGTCGAACAAGGTCATCACCCAGCGTGACCTGGAAGGCCTCATTGCAAAGAAAGACGCCGAGGTCGGCAAGGCCGGCAGCATCGTCATGATCCAGTGCGTGGGGTCACGCACAAAGGAGCGGCCTTACTGCAGCCGCTACTGTTGCAGCGAGGCCATGAAGAACGCGCTGAAGCTCAAGGAGATGGACCCGGACAAGGACGTGACCATCATCTACCGCGACATCCGGACCTTCGGGCTCAAGGAAGACTTCTACAAGAAGGCGCGCGAGCTCAATGTCAAGTTCGTCCGCTACGACGAAGACCGCAAGCCCGAGGTCATAGACAATGGCGAGAAGCTTGCCATCCAGGTCTTTGACCCGATCCTGAACTCTCCGGTGACCATCTTCGCCGACATGCTTGCGCTGAGCGTAGGTACGGTGCCGAACCCTCAGAACGAGGAGATCGGGAAGATGCTGAAGGTCCCGACCAATCAGGACGGTTTCTTCCTCGAGGCACATGTGAAGCTGCGGCCGGTGGATTTTGCCACGGACGGGGTGTTCATGTGCGGCATGTCCCATGCGCCCAAGCTGAGCGAGGACTCAATCGTCCAGGCCAACGCGGCTGTTTCGAGGGCAAGCACGATCCTCACCAAGGACTTCATTGAGGCCGAAGGCAAGACAGCCTTTGTCAACAAGGAACGCTGCGCTGCCTGCGGCCTGTGTGAGCTGAACTGCCCGTTCGGTGCGATAGCAGTGGACGCGACCGAAGGCGCGGCAGTGGTGAACACTGTCCTGTGCAAGGGATGCGGCGTATGTACGGCATCCTGCCGTATGAACGCGGTGGACTTGAACGGGTTTACGAATGAAGAGGTGCTGATCCAGATTGCAGCGTTTGCAGCATAAGAACCTTTTTCTGAATCACTCGCGAGAAAGGGTACAGTTTTGAGAATGGAGACAGTATGGCTGAAGCAATGACGACCGATGGATGGGAACCGAAAATCATCGCTATCGTATGCAACTGGTGCACCTATGCCGGTGCAGACCTCGCAGGGATCAGCCGGATCCAGTATCCGCCGAATGTGCGGATTTTACGGGTCCCCTGCACCGGGCGCATCAATCCTTTCTACATCCTGAAAGCACTCCAGGAAGGTGCGGACGGAGTCCTCGTTTCAGGCTGTCACCCCGGTGAATGCCACTACATCACCGGAAACTACTCGGCCCGCAGGAAGTTCGCGATGCTCAAGCGGTACCTTACCTATATCGGTATGGAACCGGACCGGACCATGTTCACGTGGTGCTCTGCCTCCGAGGGTGATCGATTCGCCCAGATTATCAAGGGGGTGACCGCGAAGGTCAGGGATCTCGGCCCCGCCAGGAAATTTGTCAAAACCCTATAGAGGATAAGCCGTGGAAAACGTAGAGAAGAAGATGCGGGAAGAAGCCGGGAAGCTGCTTGCTGACAAGAAGGTGGACGTGGTTATCGGCTATGAGAGGGGTACGCTGCCGCTCACGGCCACGCCCTGCTTCATTACCAGCCCCGAAGAGGCCGAAAAGCTCGTGTATGACGCCACCTGCGTGCAGAACCTGGCGAAGTTCGCCCATGACATCATCAGCACGCACCGTGAAGCCCAGAAAAAGGTCAAGCCCGAAGACAAAAGAAAGAAGGTCGTGGGGATCGTGGCACGGGGATGCACCTCCCGGTCTCTGGTGATCCATCTTCAGGAGCGGCAGTACGACAGGGACGACATCGTCGTCATCGGTGTTCCCTGCAACGGATACATCGATGCAAAGAAGCTCTCGGCCGCAGCAGGTGGCGAAGAGATCCTCGAAGGGTCGATTTCGGGCGACAAGGTCGCGGTGAAGGTTGCCTCCGGCGAAAAGAATGTCTCACTCGGTGATGTGCTCGCGGACAATTGCCTCACCTGCAGGTTCAACAACCCGGTGATATCCGACGTGATGGTCGGGGATCCTGCACCTGCAAAGCCTGCGGACAAGGAGTTCGACAAGGTCGATGCGTTCGAGAAGCTTTCCATAGAAGAGCGGTGGGCATACTTCGTCAAGGAGATGTCCAAATGCATCCGCTGCTATGCCTGCAGGAACGCCTGTCCCTCATGCTACTGCAAGACCTGCTTCGTGGAGCAGACCATGCCTGCGTTCGTGGGCTTGAGTGCAGACCAGACAGATACCCAGATATTCCAGCTGCTGCGGACCTACCACATGGTGGGCCGGTGCGTAGACTGCGGCTCATGTGTTTCCGTGTGTCCCATGGGCGTAGACTTGAGGAACTTCCTCAAGAAGCTCGACAAGGACGCCTTTGAGCTTTTCGAGCACCGGGCCGGGTCTTCCCTCGAAGATGTGCCGCCTCTGAGCACGTACCGGGAGAATGACAAAGAAGATTTCATCTACCACCCATAATACGGATACGGAGCAGATATGAGCGATTTTCTGCAGGAAGTGAACGAGAAGATAGGTGGGGTGCCCATCCAGAGGTGTTATCACTGCCGGAAGTGCACTGCCGGTTGCCCGCTTGCCTCAGTCATGGAGTACAACCCGAACAAGATCATCAAGATGATCCAGATGGGCATGAAGGACGAGGTGCTCTACAGTGCGACCATCTGGTTGTGTGCCTCATGCGAGACCTGCGTCACCCGGTGTCCCAACGAGGTGAACATCGCCCGCATGATGGATGTCCTTCGGCAGATGGCCATCGAGAACGGAGGCGCCATACGGGAGAAGAACGTTCTGTCCTTCCACAAGGCGTTCCTCGCCAGCATCAAGATGAACGGAAGGATCAACGAGCCCATGATGATGGTTCACTACAAGCTCCTTTCCGGAGATCTGTTCTCGGACATGGCCATGGGTCTCGGAATGTTCATGAAGGGAAAACTTTCCATCTTCTCTCCCAAGACCGTAAACCTGGCATCGGTGAAGAAGATTTTCAGTGATACCACCAAGCAGTCATGAAGGGTAAAGGAGGCACGCGTTGAAAGTTTCATACTACCCTGGATGTTCACTCCATGCCACGGCCAAGGAATACGATCAGTCGGTCAAGGCGGTGAGCGCCGCTCTGGGGATCGAGCTGAAAGAGGTGGAGGACTGGTCATGCTGCGGCGCCACGTCGGCACACAGCACCAACTTCAAGCTCTCGGTGGCACTGCCGGCACGGAACCTGATCGCGGCCGAGAAAGACGCCCTCGATGTGATGGTGCCCTGCGCCGCGTGCTTCAACCGTTTCAAGAGCGCTCAGCATCACCTCAAAGATGACCCGAAGCTCAAGAAAGAGATCGAAAAGATTGTCGGTTGGACCTACAAGGGCACTGCCAGGGTGAGAAACCCCATCGACATCATCTACAACGACATCGGACTCGACAACCTGAAAGGCCTGGTGCAACGACAGCTGACCGGACTGAAACCCGTGTCCTATTACGGGTGTCTCCTGCTGCGCCCCCCCGAGGTCTGCGAATTCGACAACTATGAGAACCCTGTCCTGCTGGACAAGATGATGGAATCCTTGGGCGCCGAGGTGAAACAGTGGTCGTACAAGACCGACTGTTGCGGAGGGAGCCTCACCATAAGCAGGTCCGACATCGTGGGCAACATGGTGAACAAGCTCATGAAAATGGCCAAGGAGGCCGGTGCCAACTGCATCGCTGTGGCCTGCCCGGTTTGCATGGCAAACCTCGACATGAGGGCGAAGGCCGAGCTGAGAATACCGGTCTTCTACTTCACGGAACTCATTGGTATTGCGCTTGGGCTCAAGGGCTCGCAGGACTGGATTAAACTCCACAACATCGACTCGAAGCCCCTTCTTTCGGGCCTTGGTCTCCTATAAAACGCTGATAGAGGGTAGAGAGCGCCATGGAAAAAAGGTTGTTAGCGAAGAACGAACTTGCTGGGATCGTGGAAAAGATCGCAGGCGAAACAAGCCTGTATGCCCCGGTGAAGGACGATGACAATGTGCTGTTCACCCGCATCAACGGGGAAAAGGTTACACTCGAGGGGTACAAGAATACCAAGAACGCCCCCAAGGGCTTCCTCTTCCCCCGCTCGGAAACCCTGATGAAGTACATACGTACCGATAAGGGCATGGAGCTTGCCGATGTCGTGAATGAAGGCGGTCCGTCGGTTCTCTTCGGGGTGAGGCCGTGCGACGCGCGGAGTTTTGCCCTGCTCGATATGCTTTTCGACCAGGAGAGCTACCAGGATCCGTACTACATCGACAAGAGGAACAACACCACGGTGGTGGCCCTGGCGTGCGTGCATCCGCCCTATACCACCTGCTTCTGCACCTCGGTGGGCGGCAACCCCGCATCCACCGACGGCGCGGATATCCTTCTCACCGATCTCGGAGATTCATACCTGGCGGAATTCCTGACCGAAAAAGGCGAAAAGCTCCTCAAGTTCTTCGGAGACACAAAGGCAGACGCAGCCTCAGAGGCCAGAAAGAACGAGATTGCCGCCGCAGCCGAGAAGGAGATAAAATCCACTGTTCCGGCCAAGGAGATCAAGCCGTTCCTTGATGCGAACTTCGAGCACCCGTTCTGGGACACGATCCATCGGAAGTGCCTTGCATGCGGCACCTGCACCTATATGTGCCCCACCTGCCATTGCTTCGACATCAGCGACGAGGTGAAGGGAAGTGACGGCAAGCGCCTGCGGAACTGGGATTCCTGCATGTTTCCGTTGTTCACCAAGGAAACGAGCGGACACAACCCGAGACCGTCCCAGAAGG
>JAJFUP010000171.1 GCA_021372395.1 Deltaproteobacteria bacterium | reverse complement strand
TTCGGTTTCTAAAACTATGAAACAGGGAGTATTTAACTCTTGCCCTGAGTTAGGAGGACCTAACGTCTCTAAGGTGGTGTATGGTCCTCAATTAGTAATTAGGCAAACCTAACGAGTTTTTATAAAAAAGATTTTACCAGTGATTCCAGGCGATCCATGGACTCTTCCAAGTCCGGATAGGAGGCGGCGTAGGACAGTCGGAAGTGACCTGCACCATGACCACCAAATGATGCACCCGGCACCAGGACCACACCCCTCTTAAGAGCTTCGGCAACGAATAAATCCGGATCCCTTACCTGGGGGAACACGTAAAAAGCTCCCTGGGGCATATTACACTCTAGGCCCATATGGTTAAGTCTGGAAACCACCAGGTTTCTTCTTTTCTGGAACTCGGCCACCATCTCACCCACACTCTCCTGAGGCCCGGTCAGTGCCTCCAGGGCAGCGGCCTGGGATAAGGAACTGGCACAGGCGGTGCTGTACTGGTGGACCTTCAGGAGAGCCTCTGATAATTCTGGAGGTGCGGATACGTATCCAACCCGGAATCCGGTCATGGCATAGGCCTTGGAGAAGCCGTTTATGACGACGGCATTGTCGGTGAACTCGAGGATGGTGTGCTGCTCGGATTCATAGACCAGCCCGTGGTAGATCTCGTCGGAGATGATGGGTATCCCGAGGGAGCCGAGCGCTTTCATGTGCTCCGCGTCCAGGCAGATGCCCGTGGGATTTGCCGGCGAGTTGATGAGCACCGCTTTGGAGGCCTCGCTCATGCAGTCCCGCACCTTGGAAGGGTCGAGCTGGAACCCGTCTGCGCTGCCGGTGGGAACGAGGTGCGGCACCGCCTTCAGGATCCGGGTGAAGTTCGGGTAGCAGGCATAGTACGGATCGGACATGATGATCTCGTCGCCCGCATCCACCAGGCATGCAATGGCCATGAGGAGCGCAGGGGAAGATCCTGCAGTCACCATGATCCGGGACTCGTCGACCTGGACGCCGTAGGTCTTCCCATAGTGCGCAGCAATGGCGTGGCGCAGCTCCGGTATGCCCAGGGAATCGGTGTAGTGAGTCCTGCCATGCTGCATGGCTTCATACGCTGCCTTTCTGATGCAATCGGGAGTATCGAAATCGGGCTCGCCCACCTCGAGGTGGATGATGTCCCTGCCTTCGCTTGCGAGTATATTTGCCCTTTCCATGACGTCCATGACAAGGAACGACGTGACTGTCCGGGCCATCTGTGATGGGTGCATTTCGTCCATGGTACCTTTCCTCCTGGAGCAGGGTCCACCACTGCAGCCCTGCCTACAGATCTTCTCCCCTCTCAGGGGTGTCTCCCTCGATCTCCCGAAGGACCTTGGTGATCTCCGCTTCAGTGGCTCTGAGCCGCTCTCTGAGGAACCTGATCTTCTGCGCCGAGGATTTCACCGCATCCTCGAGATCGTCGATGGGGATCTCCCCCTTGTTCATCTTCTCGAGCGTGTCCTCGAGTTCCCGCAACACCGCTGAATATCCCTTTGCCTTCTTCATCTCTGTCATGACTCCTTCCCGTACACGACACTGTAAACCCTTCCCCTGAGCAGCACGCTGGTGATGCGGTCTTCAGCCCTCACCTGCTCCGAGCCGCGAAGCGCCTTCCCCCGTTCATCCAGGGTGATGCTGTAGCCCCTTCGCAGGGTTTCCTCCGGTTTCATCAGGTCGAGCTCCCGCTCGAGGCTGTCCAGCGCGAGCAGGTCCTTGCCCATCCGATGGGATATATCCCTGAGCATGAAGGCGTGGCGACTGTCGAGATCCTGGCGAAGGCTGTCGGTCACGGCAGAGGACTTCATGCGGAGTGCAAGCCCGGCCCTTCCCAGGAGCGACTCCTGGGCCCGGGTCTCCGACGTGACCCTGCGTGCCAGGTCGGAGAAGATCCTCACCAGGAGTTTCTCGTGGAAGGCCACGAGGCCCGAGCCTTTCCTGAGCATCGAGGATGCGGCGATCCCGAGGCTGGTGTGGGCCTGCGCGGTGCGCCTCTGGGTAAGGAAGGCGAGCCGCGTGCCCAGCTCCCCGATCCGCTCAGAGCTCTTTTGCAGGAGCTTTCCTGCGGCCCTCGAGAGGACCTTCGATGCATCCTCCAGAAAGCCCCAGATGGCATCGGTCTGGGTAACGAAGAATCTCGCCACATCCGTGGGGGTGACGAAATGGGTATGCGCCACCATGTCCGCCACCGAGAGATCGATCTCGTGGCCGATCCCGGTCATCACGGGTTTGGTGCATTCCGCAACGGCCGTGCATATCGCGAGGTCGTCGAAGCAGAAGAGGTCGGTCCTGGCGCCGCCCCCACGGATGATGACAATGGTGTCCACCCCCGGGTCCTGCTCGAGCGTGCGGATGCCGCGGATGACCTCTCGGACAGTGTTCTCGCCCTGCATGTGTGCATCGAAGAGGGTGATTCTGAAGGCGTACGCGCTTTTCAGGATGATGCTGGTGAAATCCTGATAAGCGGCCGAACCCCGGGAGGTGATGAGCCCGATGTTCAGGGGGGGCATCACGAAGGCAAGGGCCTTGTTCTTTTCCAGGAGCCCCCGCGACTTCAGCTCCTCGATGGTTCGGGCTCTCTGTCTCGCAATGGCGCCCAGCGTGTAGGTCGGGTCGATCTCCGAGACGATGAGCTGATATCTTCCCTCTTTCACAAAGAGGTCCACCCGGGCCTTGAGCTTGACCTCGATGCCGGTGGTGAGCTCGAAACGTTTGAGCCCGAGGGGAGCGAGTGATCTCTGCCAGGACACAAGAGAGCCCTTGAAGAAGGCGCAGCTCACCTTGGCGATGTACTGGTCGGAACCAGAGGAAGCCTTTTCCACGAGGTCGAAGTAGACATGGCCGGATTTTGCGTGGACCTTGAGCCCATGGATCTCACCCACCACCCAGACCTCTCCTGCAAAACAACTGTTCAAGGCCTCCCGGGCCAGCTCATTCAACTCATGTACGCTCAGACAGCTCACACCGCAAAGCCATAGCAGAAAGAGATCTCATTGATCAAGCATTCCCGCCATTGACATGCTTTTCCCGCAAGGGTAGATGATTTACCAGGACATATCGAGGAGATGCCCATGGCATACCAATTTATAAATGTCGAGGCCCAAGACGGGATTGTTACCATCGAGATGAACCGCAAGCGGGACCTCAATGCGTTGTCATACGGGATGCTCAAGGAAATATCCCAGGTGTTCACCCATTTCCTTGCCGAGGAGACGGATTTCAGGATCATCATCCTCACCGGCGGGGATGAGTGTTTCTCCGCGGGCATCGACCTGAAGGAGGCGCCCAATTTCTCTCCGGAGGAGGCGGCGAGATATTTCCGGCTCGCCGTTGAGGTCTACTCCAAGCTCCTGGACCAGGACAAGATCGTCATCAGCGCCGTGAGCGGCATTGCCTTCGGCGGCGGCTTGAACCTCGCACTCATGGGCGACATCATCATCGCCTCCGAGAGCGCCATCTTCGGACACCCCGAGATCAAATACGGGTTCAACCCCCTGCTGACCCCGCTCCTGTCGCGCATCGGCACCGCCAGGACCAAGGAGCTGGCCCTGCGGGGCGACCCCATCGGTGCTCGGGAGGCCTACGACATCGGCCTGGTGAACAAGGTGGTCGAGCCTGAGCGGTTTCGTGGAGAGGTCTATGCGTATGCCCGCCAGCTCGTCAACCGGTCCCCCGAGGTGGTAAGGGTGGTGAAGAGGAGCCTGGACGTGGTGAGCAGGCTTGATGCCAGGGCAGCCCTCGAATACGAACTGGAGATGACCTCCATGCTCTTCAACATCCGGGGCGAGGTCAAGGACATGATGAAGGATGTCATCTCGTGCAAGACGCATGAAAAGGACTGAGCCCGAGCGCCACCCGGGCTTTGATCCGCTCCGTCTCTCCCGAACCCTCTTCGACCACTACGGCCCCTCCGGGTGGTGGCCCGGCGACAGCCCTTGCGAGGTGGCCATCGGCGCGATCCTTACCCAGAACACCGCCTGGACGAACGTGGAAAAGGCCATGGCCAACCTCAAGGCGGCATCCCTCATCGACGTGCGGCGTCTCCACGGGGTGGACGGGGAGCGCCTCGCCGCACTCATCAGGCCGGCCGGGTACTACAACATCAAGGCGAGAAGGCTGAAGAACTTCGTCCAGGCGGTCATGGAGGCCTCTTCAGGGGATCTCGGCAGGTTCTTCGACACGGACACGCAAACGCTCAGGTCCGCGCTCCTCATGGTGAACGGCATCGGCAGGGAGACCGCGGACAGCATCGGGTGCTATGCCGCGGGCAAGCTCGTCTTCGTGGTGGACGCGTACACCCGCAGGATCCTGCTCCGGCACGGCGTCATCAAGGATGATGCCTCCTATGACCATATGCGGGGGCTCTTCGAGGCAGGGCTCCCGCCCGAAATCTCCGTGTACAAGGACCTCCATGCGCACCTCGTGCTCGTGGGCAAGGAATTCTGCCGGCCGAAAAGCCCCCGGTGCTGCGAGTGTCCGCTCCGGCTTTTTTCGTGACAAAGGCCTGCCCCCTCCCCCGGCCAGGTGAAAGACCAGGGTACAGGGCATAGGTGATTCCATCCACCATCAATCCATGGGCAAGTACCATGATAGAATCGAGCCTGGTAAAGCCAAGGTGTTGCCCGTTCCCGGCGATGGGGCTTGAAATGCAGGGTAATTTGCCATAGAGGTGGTGCGTATGGATGCATTCGACATCATCGTGGTGGGGGGCGGCCATGCGGGAGCCGAGGCGGCCCTGGCCGCGTGCAGGCTCGGGATGGACACGGCGCTGTTCACGCTGAACATGGACACCGTGGGCAGGATGCCCTGCAGCCCTTCCATCGGCGGGCTCGCCAAGAGCCACCTCGTCAAGGAGATCGATGCCCTGGGAGGCGTCATGGCCGAGGTGGCGGACGAGACCGCCATCCAGTACCGGCTGCTCAACACAAAGAAGGGCCCGGCGGTACGCGCCACCAGGACCCAGAACGACCGGAGGCTCTATGAGGCAGCCATCAGGTCCCGGCTGGAAGATTCCGGAGTTCACCTCCGACAGGCACGCATCGACGCCATCGAGGTTCAGGGTGGCCGCATCACCGGGGTCAGGGATGGGAACGGAAACCTCCATCAGGCCAAGGCGGTGATCATCACCGCGGGCACGTTTCTCTCGGGCCTGATCCACATCGGGCAGGTGTGCACCCCGGCGGGCAGGGCAGGAGAGGAGGGCTCCTACGAGCTCGCGGATGCGCTCAAGGAGCTGGGTTTCTCCCTGGGCAGGCTCAAGACCGGGACCCCGCCCCGGCTCCACCGCGACACCATAGACTTCTCCCTCCTCCAGAGGCATGACCCGGAGGCAGGGTGCATCACCCTCGGGTTCACCTCGAAAGGCTCCATGCTGCCGCAGCTCCCCTGCTTTCTCACGAGGACGACAGCGCTCACACACGAGATCATCCGGGAGAACATATCGCTGAGTCCGCTCTACTCCGGGGCCATCACGGGAACGCCCGCCCGGTACTGCCCGTCGCTGGAAGACAAGGTCATGCGCTTCGGCGACAGGACAGGGCATCAGATCATCATCGAGCCCGAGGGGCTCGCCACGAAGGAGGTCTACGCATCGGGGCTCGGCAACTCGCTGCCCGTGGAGCTCCAGTGGGAGATCGTCCGGTCGGTGCCGGGCCTCGAAAACGCGGAGATCATACGGCCTGCATACGCCATAGAGTATGACTACAT
>JAJFUP010000158.1 GCA_021372395.1 Deltaproteobacteria bacterium | reverse complement strand
CTCAGCCGTGCGGCTCGACACCCCTGCCTCCCGAAGGGGCAAATTCAGGGCCATCCTCGAGGAGGTGCGCTGGGAGCTCGATCTTCGGGGCTTCAGGCACGTGAAACTCTTCACCTCCGGCGGGCTGGAGCTCGAAGACGTGCTGGAGCTCAAAGACGTGGTGGATTCCTTCGGCGTGGGCACTCACCTCTCGAGCGCCGCAACGCTGGACTTCTCCATGGACATCGTGGAGATCGAAGGGAAGCCGGTGGCGAAACGGGGGAAGTGGTCCGGGAAGAAATCGGTGCTCAGATGCCACCGGTGCATGAAGGACTGCGTGGTTCCCTTCGGGTTCCAGAAACAGTGCGGGTGTGCCGGTGCGACAGAGCCCGTCCTCACCAGTGTCATCGAGCAGGGCAATATCGTCTGCGATCTTCCCCCGGCCCGCCTGATCCGTCAGTACGCACTCGACGAGCTCTCGCGGCTGAGGAAAGACACCTTGGCAAAGGAATTTCTCGGGTTATGATCAGCCCCTTCTATTACAAGGACCACACCTTCTTTATCCTCGACCAGAGGCGCCTGCCCCTGGAAGAGACATGGATCGGCTGCACCTGTGCTGATGACGTTGCCCTGGCCATCAGGACCCTTGCAGTCCGGGGTGCGCCGGCCATCGGCATCGCAGCGGCATACGGCCTCGTGCTTGCGTCGCGAAAGGGGAGGGAGCACGTGGAGCACTGTGCCCGGACCCTGAAGGAAGCGAGACCCACTGCCGTGAACCTGGCGTGGGCCGTCGGTCGGTGCCTGGAAGCAGTGCGTGACGCAGCGGACAGCGACCTCCCGGACAGGCTTCTGCACGAGGCTTCCGTCATCTGGCAGGAAGAGACAGCTGCCAACGAATCCATGGCACGACTCGGCTCAAGCCTGTTCGCGCCGGGCAGGAGGTATTCGGTTCTCACCCACTGCAACGCGGGGTCTCTGGCCACGGGCGGCATCGGCACGGCCGTGGGCGTCATCCGAAGGCTCCACGAAGAGGGCAAGCTCGCCATGGTCTACATGGACGAGACCAGGCCCCTGCTCCAGGGTGCACGGATCACTGCCTATGAGCTCACGAAGGCAGGCATCCCTTCGACACTCATCACCGACAGCATGGCAGGGTGGGTCATGAAGCTCGGAAAGATCGATGCGGTGATCGTGGGTGCGGACAGGATCGCCCGCAACCTGGATGCAGCGAACAAGGTGGGGAGCTATGGGCTCTCTGTCCTGGCCCGTGCACACGGTATCCCGTTCTTCATCGCGGCGCCGCGGTCCACCTTCGACCCCGACACCCCCACCGGGGAGGGGATCCCCATCGAGGAGAGGGACCCTCTGGAGGTGCGCTCGTTCCAGGGACACGTGTCAGCCCCGGAGGTGCCTGCCTTCAACCCGGCCTTCGATGTGGTCCCCCACCGGCTGATCACGGCCATCATCACCGAAGAAAGCATCATCTGCGGTCACGAGTCGCCGGATTGAGAAACGAACGGGCTGTTCCGATACATTACCATTACGCATCAGAGACAGACAGGAAGGAACGTGCACCCATGAAGAACACCTACGAAGATATCGTGGAAAACCTATCCGTGCTCATCTGCTGCTTCCTCCCGGGAGACGCAACCATAACCATGGTGAATCGTGCCTACTGCGCATACTTTGCCAAGTCCGCCGAAGAGCTCATCGGCAGGAGCTTTCTGGAACTCGTTCCCGAGGAAGACCATGAGAGGGTGAAGAGGCATTTCGGCTCGCTCACCAGGGAGAATCCCGAGACGACCTACACGCACTCCGTAAACACCCCTGAAGGAAAACGATGGCATCGGTGGACGGACAAGGCCGTGTTCGACACGGGAGGCAAGGTCGTCGAGTATGTGTCCATGGGCGAAGACATCACCGAAGAGATAAAGGCCAAGAATGCCCTGCGACTGACCGAGGAAAGAGACCGGTCCATCTTCGAGACCACCGGCACGGCGATCATCATCAGGGAAGAAAATTCTGTCATAGGACTCGTGAACAGCGAGTTCGAGAACCTCTCGGGCTACAAGAAATGGGAGGTGGAGGGAAAGAAGTCCTGGAGAGAGTTCATCCATGACGACGACATCGAGATGCTCGAATTGGTCAATGCCGTGTCCATGGAGACACCCCTGTTCGCACCCAGGGAAGTGGAGTTCCGGCTCTTTACCCGGAAAGGCCAGGTGAGGACGGTCCTCGCCAGGTCCCGCAGGATCATCGGGACCAGACAGATCGTCACCTCTCTGGTGGACATAACCCACCGGAAACAGCGGGGTGAGGAGCTCAAAAAGTCCGAAGAGAAGTACCGCCAGGTCGTGGAGAATGCCAGCGAGCTCATCGTCGTGGTGCAGGACAAAGTCGTCAGGTTCATGAACAGAAAGGCCAGGCACATCACCGGTACTCACCGGGAAGGAGTCATGGATCGACCGTTCGTCGATTTCATTCATCCGGATGACCGGACCATGGTGAACGACTACCACATCAGGAGGATCTCCGGCGAAGATCTGCCCCATGTCTATCCGTTCAGGATCGTCAATGCCGAGGGAGAGACCACCTGGATGGAGATCAATGCGGTGTTCGTCGAGTGGGAAGGCAGGCCGGCGACCTTGAACTTTCTCACCGACATCACGGAGCGCAGAAAGGCCGATGACGAGCTGCGCAAAAGCGAGAAGAGATACCGGGAGATCCTCGAGCAGATCGATGACGGGTACTACGAGGTGGACCTCAAGGGCAGCCTCACCTTTTTCAACGAATCCATGTGCAGGATGCTCATGTACACTCCGGAGGAGCTCATGGGCATGAACTACCGGGAATTCACGGACAAGACCAACGCGCAGAGGGTGTTCCCCACGTTCAATCATGTTTGCCGGACAGGGGAACCCACCAAGACCCTCGACTGGGAGCTCATCAGGAAGGACGGTCAGAGCCGCTTCGTGGAGACGTCCGTCTCCGTCATGAGAGACCCCCGGGGAGAAGCCATGGGGTTCCGGGGGATTTTCCGGGACGTGACTGAGCAGAGAAGGCTCGAGCACCAGCTTTGTCATATGCAGAAAATGGAGTCCATCGGGACCCTTGCAGGGGGTATCGCACATGATTTCAACAACATCCTGACGGGAATCATCGGGAATGCCGAGCTGGCGCTCACCGATGACCAAAGGGGAAGAACCCCCCGGGACGAACTGCAGCTGATCCTCCGGGCGGGAAACAGGGCGAAGGACCTCGTGAAGCAGATCCTCACCTTCAGCCGCAGGGGCGAGTGCGAGAAACGACCCATCAGGCCGGCGGCCGTGGTGGAGGATGCATTGAAGATGCTCCGCGCCTCTCTGCCGTCAACCATCGAGATGTGCACGAATATCGAGGCCGGAGATGACCTCATCGAGGCGGACCCCACCCAGGTTCATCAGATCGTGGTGAACCTGTGCACCAATGCGTACCATGCGGTGAGGGTCGGTACGGGAACCATCGAGGTGAGTCTGAAGGTGACCGACATCGACGGTCTGCCGGCGGTATGCAGCCTCAAGCCCGGCCGGTACGTCGAGATTGTTGTCAGCGACACCGGGTGCGGCATGACGCCGGAGATCATGGAGAGGATCTTCGATCCGTATTTCACCACCAAGCCGACCGGCGAGGGAACGGGTCTCGGGCTTGCCGTCGTGCACGGGATCGTCAAGGGCCTCGGCGGTGCCATAACCGTCCGGAGCACCCCGGGGAACGGCTCCACGTTCCGCGTATACCTGCCCTGCATGACAACGTCACGCCTGCCGGAGCCGGCAAAGAAGGCAGAATCTCTCCCCTCGGGCAACGAGCGGGTGCTCCTGGTCGACGACGAAACCACCATCGCCGACATGCACAAAAAGATGCTCGAGCGGCTCGGGTACACGGTGACCACGCAGACGAGCAGTTTCGCTGCCCTCGATCTGTTTCAGGAAGGTCCGGACCGGTTCGATCTGGTCATCAGCGACCTCACCATGCCCAGGATGAACGGCGACCAGCTTGCGGAGAGGCTTCACCGGATACGACCCGACATCCCCATCATCATCTGCACCGGGTACAGCGACTTTCTGTCTCCCGACGTGATGTGCACATCCGGCATCAGGAATGTCATGAACAAGCCCATCCTCATGAAGGACTTTGCAAAAACCATCCGCGAGGTGCTCGATTCCGTGACCGTCCCCCAGGAATAGACCGCGATGACGAGCGGGGAGAAAAGAGAAGCTCGAACGCAGGGGTGTTCGATAAGATGCCCCGGTATCCAGGGGCATGTCTCGCCGCACACGCAAAAGGAAGATCTTGACCCAAGATATCTTAGATACTAAAGATCAGATCCATGTTCGATGCCTTCATGCGCACCCTGACAGGCCCATGCTCGGTGAGACAGGGGGATTCCGTTCTCGTCTGCGTCTCGGGCGGGCTCGATTCCATGGTGCTGCTCCACCTCATGCTGCGGGCGTCATGTCTGCTGGACTTGAGGGTCGGCGTGGTCCACGTGGATCACGGCATCCGGAATGACGCGTCGAAAGCGGACGCGCAGTTTGTCCTGGATGCATGCAGGGACCTGGCGATCGAGGCGCACCTCTGTGAGCTCTCCATGGGGCCTTCCACCCCGAACCTCGAGGAGGAGGCCCGCCGCAGGAGATACCATGCCGTCATGGAGTGCGCAAGGCGCCGCGGGTATCTCCACGCCGCCACCGGCCACACCCTCGATGACCAGGCAGAGACCATCCTCTACCGCATCATCAGGGGCACCGGCATCCGGGGTCTCGCAGGCATCGCTTACGCCGGGCCGGGCGGGCTGATCCGGCCCATGCTGGATATCACCAGGGCGCAGGTGACGGCCTTTGCCGTCAAAGAGGGGATAACGCACGTGGAAGACACGTCGAACCACGACGTGAGGCTCAGCCGGAACCTCATCCGCCACCGCGTCCTTCCGGTGATGGAACGGATAAACCCCCGGGCCGCCCAGGCCGTGGTGCGCTTCGCAGAGATCGCCCGGGAGGAAGGGGCCCTTCTCGAGGACATGACCCGCGTCCTTAAGAAAAAGGCGCTCCTCTTTGACTGGGGTCTGATAACGGCCTTCAGGCTTGCGGACGTGAGGGAGGCCCCTGACGCCGTCACCAGGAGGCTCATCATCGATGTGGTCACGTCCATGATCCGGGAGCCGAGGGGGATCGACAGCGTCCAGGTCGATGCGGCCCTGGGCATCCTGAAAGGAAGGGCACGGGCGCACACGATCGGCAGGAAGGTGCGGGTGCAGACCGACGGGGAGACCTTCGTGTTCAGGAGCGCACTCATGGGACCGTACTACCGGGCGACCTTCGACGGTCCGGGACGGGTGCGTGTGCCGGAGATCGGAAGGTCCGTGCACGTAGCCATGCCCGTGCCGGAAGGGACGCCGCTCACTCTGAGGTCATACCTCAGGGGGGACAGGATCAGGGGCAGACGGGTTTCGGAGGTCCTCGCGCGCATGGGAGTCATGAGCTCGCTCAGGCCTTTCTGGCCCGTGCTGATCTCGGGAAACGAGATCGTTGCAGTGGCGGCTCGCCCGGAAGACGCGGATGCCCCGGTGCGCGTGATGATGACGGGAGAGGACCATGGATAACCGGATAGAGCAGGCGCTTTTAAGGACGCGCTCCATCGGTTTTTACCCGCCCGCCCTTCGGGCGCTCACCGCGGCATGCGTTCTACACGGTTCCCGCACGCCGGTCCTGTGGATCGTGCAGGACACCGACGAGATGTACCAGGCCCAGGAGGATCTCCTGTGCTTTCTCAGGCCCGACCAGGTGGAGATCTTTCCCCCGTACGACGTGAGGCCCTACCAGGATGACAGCCCTTCCCGCGAGATCATGGCGCGAAGGATCTCCACCCTGCACCGGCTGCTCACGGCTGTGCCCTGCGTCGTGGTCGCCCCGCTCCAGGCCACCGTGAGCTTCACCATCGGCAGGGCCGACCTCGAGGAGGCTGTCGTGAGCCTCAGAGAGGGCATGGACATCGACCGGGAAGAGCTCTCGACCCGGCTCGTCCACATGGGGTACACGAGGGAGGCCCTCGTGGATGACGTGGGCCAGTTCAGCATCAGGGGCTCGGTCGTGGACATCTTCTCCCCGGGCATGGAGTCGCCCGTACGACTCGACATGTTCGGGGACAGCATCCAGGCGATGAAGTCCTTCGATGTCCGCACGCAGAGGTCCCGGACGGTCATTCCTTCCGCGCACATCCTCCCGGCCAACGAGGTGCTGCTGGATTACCCGCACATGAAGAACGCCCGGGCCCGCCTGAAGAGGCTGCCCGAGGGAGACGCCTCTCTGCTCGTCGAGGACATGGAGCAGGGGGTCTATACCCCGGGGATCGAAGCGTTTCTCGTGCTCTTCTCCGAGAGGCCCGCGACCGTCTGGGACTACATGGGGAAGGGCGCCGTGCTCATGTGCCCGGAGCCGATTGACACAGGGCTGCTCTGGGACGAGGCCTACGGCCTCTACCACCACGGGTACGAACGGGCACGGTCCAGGGGGAGGCCGGTCCTTCCCGTCGAGGACACGATCATGGCACGGGAAGACCTCCTTGCCCGCAGGGAGGTCTTCTCCGCGTGGATCTCCACCTCGCTCGCAGGGGCGAAGGGCACGGGACCCCACACGCACCTGCCCTTCGAGACCCGCCACGGCAAGGGGGGCGACGCGGTCTTCGAGGCCGTCACCTCCCTGGTGCACGACGGCCTCGACGTCTTCATCTTCACACAGACAGGCATGCTCTCCGAGCGGATCGAGTACGCCCTGTCCAAAAGGGGGCTCAAGCCCGACACAGCCTCTGGGGACTTCATCATGGCCCACGGCGGGTGGGGGGCACGGGTGCGCATGGTTGAGGGCTCGCTCTCGTCGAGCTTTGTCCTGCCGGACCCGGGTGCCGTCTTCATCTCGGCAGACGAGGTTCTCGGACCGCGGAAGAGAAAGAAAAAGACGCCGGCCGGGCAGCCCATCTTCGATCCCTTCACGCAGCTCAACGTGGGCGACGCCGTGGTGCATCGGGACAACGGCATCGGGACCTTCAAGGGCGTGGTGCGCCTCGAGCTGGACGGCACGGCGAGCGACTATGTGCTGCTCGAATACCTCGGAGGGGACAGGCTCTATGTCCCCGTGTACAGGCTCTCTCTCCTGCAGCGCTACATCGGCGACGTCGATCACTTCTCCATAGACAAGCTGGGCGGCACGAGGTGGGCAAGCGCCAGGAAAAAGGCAGGAGAATCCGTGGCCAGGCTCGCCAAAGAGCTTCTGGAGCTCTACGCCAGGCGCCAGACAGCCCAGGGCATTTCCTACGACACCGCGAACCCCTCGATCCAGGAGTTCGAAGACTCGTTCCCGTACGATGAAACCGACGACCAGCTCAAGGCCGTGGAGGATACCCTGTCGGACATGGCCTCCACGAGGCCGATGGACCGGCTCGTCTGCGGAGACGTGGGGTACGGCAAGACGGAGGTGGCTCTCAGAGCCGCGTTCGTGGCGGTCATGAGCGGAAAGCAGGTGGCGGTGCTCGTCCCCACCACGCTGCTCGCCCGGCAGCACCTCCTCTCCTTCAGGGATCGCATGGAGCAGTGGCCCATCCGCGTGGAGGCCGTCTCCAGCATGAGCTCGGCAGCCGGAAACAAAGAGATCCTCGATGCCGTGCAGCAGGGCAGGGTGGACATCGTCATCGGCACCCAGGCCCTGCTCTCGGAAAAGGTGAAGTTCAGGGACCTGGGGCTGCTGGTGGTGGACGAGGAGCACCGGTTCGGGGTGAGGCACAAGGAGAGGATCAAGGCCATGAGGGCTTCGGTCGATGTGCTCACCCTCACCGCCACGCCCATCCCCCGGACGCTGAACATGGCCATCTCCGGGCTGAGGGACCTCTCCATCATCGAGACCCCGCCTGCCGAGCGCAAGTCCATCGAGACCATGGTCAGCAGGTTCGATGAAGAGGACATCATGGCTGCCGTCACCCGGGAGCTCATGCGCGGCGGCCAGGTCTTCTTCGTCCACAACCAGGTGTCCACCATCGATGCCATGGCACGGCGCATAGAGACCCTGTGTTCCCAGGCCAGGGTAGGGGTCGCCCACGGGCAGATGCCCAAGCCGAAGCTGAACCGCATCATGGGGCATTTTCTCGACCGGAGCATCACCGTGCTCGTGACCTCGGCCATCATCAGCTCAGGCATAGACATCCCGTCGGCAAACACGATCATCATCAACCGGGCGGACAAGTTCGGGCTGGCGGATCTCTACCAGCTCAGGGGCAGGGTCGGGAGGTCGAAGATCAAGGGCAATGCCCTGCTGCTGCTGCCCGAGGTGGGGCAGATCACCAGGGACGCCCAGAAGAGGCTCTCAGCCATCAAGGAGTACGAATCGCTGGGCGCAGGGTTCCAGATGGCGCTGCGCGACATGGAGATCCGCGGGGTGGGCGACATCCTCGGCAATGCCCAGTGGGGCCATGTCACCGCCATCGGGTACGAGCTGTACCAGGAGATGCTCAAAGAGGCCGTGGACAAGCTCCAGGGCAAGGAGAGGATCCCCGAGGTCGACCCGGAGATCAGGATCGGCCTCGATGCCTACATCCCCGAGGAATACTGCCCTGACCAGCACCTGAGGCTCGGACTCTACAAGCGGCTCTTCACGGCCTCCAGGGACGAGCTCGGCACGATCGAAGGCGAGCTTGCCGACCTCTACGGGCCCCTGCCCTTGCCGTTGAAAACGCTCCTCTTCATATCCGACATCCGTGACGCCATGAAGCGGATGAGGCTCAGGAAGCTCGACAGGAGCAATGACCTGTTGAGGTTGTACATGAGCCATGATAGCATAGTGAACCTGGACAGGATCATCGGCCTGGTCCAGGAAAGGGGCGGGAGGCTCTCACCCGAGGGACTGGTGGAGATCCCGCTGGCCGGAGAGGATGTACTGCATGAGATACGCGACATACTCTATGCCGTTTCCGCGGAGAACTGACCCGGGGTGCCGGTAGCAGACACACAGAAGGAGGACCCCGATTTGCAGGAGCACACGAGCATGAGCGTCATGAAGAAGAATCTGGTGAGGCTTTTGGTCCGGGCGTTGATCGCGCTCGCGATCGTACTGTCAGCCCCGGGGTGGCAAGGGGCCCATGCCGACATCATCGACGGGATCGTGGCCGTGGTTGACGATCAGGTGATCATGTACTCGGACCTCCAGAAGAAGATGTACGAGCTCGGGGCCACGGAATATACCGATGCAGCGGCCAGGCAGGTGCTCCAGCTCATGGTGGAGGACCTCATCGTGGCAAGGGCCTACAAGGCCGTGGGGCTTCCCCCGGTGGATTCGGCGCAGGCCGAAGAGGTGGCCAAGAAGGCCGGGGTGGATGTGGAGAGCGCCAGATCGCTCATCATGAAGTCCACGCTCATGGATATCATGGTCAAGTCGCGGGTCGTGGTGACCGAGAGCATGCTCCGGGATTATTACCAAAATCAGAAGCAGTACGAGGGCAGGGAGTCGGTCCACGTGAAGCAGATCTTCATCAGGAACGACGCGGCCAAGGCCAAAAAGGCCCTCGAAGAGCTGCAGAAGGGCACCCCCTTCGACGAGGTGGCGGCAAAGCTCTCCGATGTGCTGGTGTCCGGCTCGCCCGACATCGGGTGGGTGGCCGTGGGTGACCTGGCCGAGGAGGCCCGCAAGGAGCTCGAGACGGCAAAGCCCGGTGCGCTCGTGGGTCCGGTGACGCTCGGCGACAACATCCTCATCTACCAGGTGGTGGAGCGCGGTGTGGCCGGGGGCAAACCCATCGAGGAGGTGCGCCCCGAGCTCATGGACACCCTCCAGGAGAGATACCGCAAGGAGGCGTTCGATCACTGGCTCAAGATGATCCTTGCAGATCACTATGTCGGGATCTTTCTTTAGGGGGCGCCTTTGAAGGGGCGTCAAGGCCGGGATGAAGGCCCTCTGGAGAAACCGAGGCTGAAGCTGTCTGTACGCAGAAGCTCACCGCAGTCATGAAAGAGTTTATCGAGATCAAGGGCGCTGCCGAGCACAATCTCAAGGGCTTCGACGTCAGCATACCGCGGAACCGGTTCGTCGTGATCACCGGCGTGTCGGGCTCGGGCAAGTCGTCGCTCGCCTTTGACACCCTCTATGCTGAGGGGCAGAGGCGCTACGTGGAATCCCTCTCCGCCTACGCCAGGCAGTTCCTGGAGCAGATGCCCAAGCCGCACGTGGATTCCATCGAAGGGCTCTCGCCTGCCATTGCCATCGAGCAGAAGAACACGTCCAACAACCCGCGTTCCACGGTGGGCACGGTGACCGAGATCTACGACTACCTGCGGGTTCTCTTTGCAAGGGTCGGCACCCCCCGGTGCTGGATCTGCGGGAGACTCATCGAGTCCATGACCATCCAGCAGATGGCGCAGTCGGTGCTCGACCTCGGGAGCGACCGCAAGGTGGTCCTGTATGCCCCCATAATAAGCCAAAGGAAGGGCGAGTATGCAAAGCTCTTCGAGAAGCTCGCCAGGGACGGTTTCGTGAGGGTGCGCGTTGACGGCATTGCCTATGACATCGAGGACGTTCCCGGGCTCGACAAGAACAGGAAGCACTCCGTGGATGTCGTGGTGGACAGGGTCGTGCTCAAGGAGGGGGTGATGACCCGCCTGCTCGACTCCATCGAGATCGCCTGCAAGCTCTCCGGCGGGACGCTGACGGTCGAGGACGACAAGGGCGCTTCCTTCATATTCTCGGAGCACTACGGCTGCCCGGTCTGCAACACCTCCCTTCCCGAGATCTCGCCCCGCATGTTCTCCTTCAACAACCCGCACGGCGCCTGCGAGGTGTGCCATGGGCTGGGCGTGCTCATCGAGATCGACCCGGACCTGGTGGTGCCGGACCCGAAACGGTCGCTGGCCAAGGGGGCCATCGTTCCCTGGGGCGTACCTCCGGGCAAGTTCGCATCCCGCATGATCTCCTACCTGGCAAGGAACCTTTGTTTCGACGAAGACACCCCCTTCGAGAAGCTCCCCGAGGCCGTGCGCCGGGTGATCCTGCACGGCGGCCCCATGGGGGACCCCTATGCGGCCCCCTTCGAGGGAGTGGTCCCGAACCTGACCCGGCGTCTCAACGAAACCGACACCGGCGAGATCAGCGAGGACATCTCGCGCTTCCTCAACAACATCACCTGCCCTTCCTGCTCGGGCGCCAGGCTCAAGAAGGAGATCCTCCACGTCACCATCGACGGGAAGAACATCTACGAGCTCACTGCCATGAGTGTGGAAGAGCTCATCGCCTTCTTCCGCGATCTCGGACTGAGCCGGAAGAACGAGGAGATCGCAAGCAGGCTCGTCAAGGAGATCACCGACCGGCTCGGCTTCCTCTCGTCGGTGGGCATCGGCTACCTCTCCCTGAACAGGACCGCCGGGACCCTGTCCTCGGGGGAGGCCCAGCGCATCAGGCTCGCCACCCAGATCGGCTCGGCGCTCATGGGGGTGATGTACATCCTCGACGAACCCACCATCGGCCTTCACCAGAGGGACAACGAGAGGCTCATCGCCACGCTCAAGCACCTGCGCGACCTCGGCAACACGCTCATCGTGGTGGAGCACGACGACAGGACGATCCTGGAGTCGGACTACGTCATCGACATGGGTCCGGGTGCAGGGGAGCAGGGCGGCGCAATCGTGTTCCAGGGCACCCCGGAAGAGATCGTGGTCAGCGAGACATCCATGACCGGCAAGTACCTCTCCGGGAGGATGAAGATCCACGTGCCTGAAAAGAGGAGGAAGGCCGGCAAGGCCTCTCTTCGGATCAGAAAGGCCAGGGCCAACAACCTGAAGGGCATCGACGTGGACATCCCGCTGTCTCTGTTCACCTGCATCACGGGCGTCTCCGGATCGGGGAAGTCGAGCCTCGTCATCGACACCCTCTACCCCTATGTGAGCAGCGCCCTGGCCGGGGCGAGGAAGCTGCCCTACCACGTGGACGCCATCACCGGCCTCGAACACCTGGACCGGGTCATCAACGTCGACCAGAGCCCCATCGGCAGGACACCCCGGTCGAACCCCGCCACCTACACCGGGGTCTTCACCCTCATCCGGGAGCTCTTCTCGCTCCTGCCCGACTCCAAGGTGAGAGGCTACAGGCCCGGGCGCTTCAGCTTCAACGTGAAGGGCGGAAGGTGCGAGGCCTGCCAGGGAGACGGCCTCATCAAGATCGAGATGCACTTCCTGCCGGACGTGTACGTGGTCTGCGACCAGTGCCAGGGGAGACGGTTCAACGACGAGACCCTGGAGATGCGCTACAAGGGGAGATCCATCGCAGACGTGCTGGACATGACGATACGCCAGGCCATGGAGGTCTTCGA
>JAJFUP010000132.1 GCA_021372395.1 Deltaproteobacteria bacterium | reverse complement strand
GTACAAGATACTCCAGGGCTACCGGGGGAAGCCGAGGGCGGACATCCAGTGCCTCGAAAAGATCCTGGTGAGTCTCTCGGACATGGTACTGAATCACCCGGAAATCCTGGAGATGGACATCAACCCGCTCATGGTCCACGACGACGGCAAGGGGGCGACGGTCGCCGACTGCAGGATCATACTCCAGCCCCTGAGCTGATCAACGGCCCCTGTTCAACATGCCGGGATCTCTCTCAGGAAGACGGGGGTTTTCAGCGGGATGGGAGGTGCGGTGTCATGGAAGAGAAGATCGTTATCTACGGGACAGACTCCTGACCCTACGTGACAAGGGCCAGGTCGGCCTACGGCGGCAGGGCCGTGTACGTGAACGTAGACGATGACCCGGCCAAGCTCAGGGACATGCTCGAACACTCGGGAGGTGTAAGCCAGGTGCCGGTCATTGTCGAGGCAGGCAAGGTCACCATCGGGTTTTCGGGCAGCGGCACTTTCCTGCAGGTCCTGCCTCTGGCAGGGGGTTCCTGACCGGTTCGCAGGCCCCTCGGTGAGGAGCCTTGAACATTGCCCTTCTTCCATCTCAATGTACCCCGGGACTACATCTCTTTCCTCACCGAACGCTGGCGGAAGGCCTCGATGATGAGGTTGGCGGTGAAGACGCCGATGTAGATGAAAAGGCTTGTGCCGAGCGTTACCGTGATGAGGCCCGGCTGCATCCTGTTCACGAGGAACACGATGGCGGCAGTGGCCGCGAGCGACACGACGGCCGTTATGACGAGATACTGAGCATCGATCTTGAACAGTCCCATGGGGCCCTTCTTCATCCGACAGTGGTATCGCTTGTATAGTATATTGCCACAAAGCGACGAAGAGCAAGGGGGAAAACGAGGCTCGCATCAGCGATGAAGCACCTCCTGCCCCTTCCTCGAACCTGGCCCGGGAAGCCCTCTGTGCCTGATCTTTCCCGGGTTTGTGCGCCGGGAATTGCAGGATGAATATTTTCCACTTGACAGAGCACTCAGAGATCAGTAGTGTTGCGCAACATCTGAAATATGAATATATCTGACCTGAATCCAGCTTTAACGAATGGTACCTTAGGATACACTTCTACAAGCCCAAATTTCATTGAAGATACATTCCATTTTCAGAAATACACACGCAGACCCCCACGTTCAGCCAAGAAGGGGATCTGAGATACGAGGTATCGAATGGCACAAGGGACAGTAAAGTGGTTTAATGATGCAAAGGGTTTCGGTTTCATAACATCTGATAGCGGTGAAGATGTATTCGTACACCACACTGCCATCAAGCAGGAAGGGTTCAGGTCACTCGAAGAGGGTCAGCGCGTAACTTTTGATACTGTTCCCGGGCCAAAGGGTCCTCAGGCGTCGAACGTCTACAAGGCCTAAATCGCACGAAAGATCAGGGGCAGGCTCGTTCTGCCCCTGACTTTTTTATCTCTTTTCCTGCACGGAGCAACTGCGCTCTGAAGTGAACGGCTGCTTTTTTGCCGGTCACGGTTGATTCAGTGTCGTCTTTGTTTGAACACTGCAGGCCCTTCCTTTCAGATTGAACAGCAAGCGAAGCATTGCCCTGGTCTTTTCCGAGAAGATCTTCGATGCGAACAGGTCGCCGGACACGCGTTTGGAGATCTCGGACAGGGTCGGATAGATATGCACTGCGCCTGCAACGCTCGAAAGCTTTACCCCTGCAGATACCGACAGAACCCACTCGTGGATGAGCTCGCCTGCATGGGCTCCGATGATCTGACAGCCGAGCAGGGTGCCCTTGGGGCTCACGAGCATCTTGATCTTTCCCGCGGGCTCACCCTCTGCCAAGGCCCGGTCGTTGTCGTCGAACCGTTCTTCCAGCACATGGTATTTCGTGCCTTCCTTCAGTGCCCGTTTCTCGTTGAGCCCGATGCTCGCCACCTCGGGGTCGGTGTAGGTGCACCACCCGATCTTCGCATAGTCCGCCTTCCTCGGCAGCCGGAGCACGGCATTGGTCAGTGCGATGCCGCCTTCGTAACCTGCCACATGGGTGAACGGCATGACACCGTTGATGTCCCCGCAGGCATAGATGTGGGGTACGCTGGTCTTCATGCGGTCGTTCGTGGGTATGCCCACCGGGGTATACGTTATTCCCGCAGCCTCGAGGCCAAGGCCGTCGATGTTCGGCCTGCGGCCGGCTGCAACGAGGATGGCGTCACCCTTGATGACCTGTGAGGGGCCTTCTCCCTCTGCCGGGCCCACGGTCAAATGGATGCGCCCGCCTGTCGATTCCGCCTTCATGGCCCGGGTGTTGGTAAGGATCTCCATTCCTTCAGAAGTGAGGCGGTCTCTCAGGATATCGGCAACATCCGGATCTTCCGGGCCGAGGATCTGCGGCATGAACTCCACGACGATCACGCGCGAGCCGAGGCGCTGGAACGCCTGGGCCAGCTCGCACCCGATGGGCCCGCCTCCGAGAACGATGAGGCGCCCGGGGAGCTTTCGCTGGGAAAACACGGTCTCGTTCGTCCAGTACGCCACGCTGCTCAAGCCCTCGACCGGGGGCAGGGAAGGGGAAGAGCCGGTGGCGATGATCCAGCTCCTGGCGGATATTCTCCTTGTGCCTGTAACCACCACATGATCGTCGGCAAAAGAAGGAGTCCCGAAGATCACCTCGGCACCAAGGCCGCAGAAGCGTTCGGGTGAGTCGTGGTGCTGGATCTTTTCTATGACAGACTGAACCCGGTCCATCACCTTGCCCAGGTCTACAGGGGGGAGCGACAACCCCGGCAGGCCGAACTCCTCCGATCTCTTTGCCCTGGCCCACACCCCTGCCGTATGGATGAGCGTCTTCGACGGGACACACCCCACGTGGAGACAGTCACCACCGAGCCTGCCCGATTTTTCGATGAGGATGGTCTTTGCGCCGAACCGGGCGCCGCCCGCGGCTGCCGTGAGACCAGCCGCGCCTCCGCCGATGATCCCGAGGTCGTAGTCGTACCGTGCCATGCCTTCTCCTTTACGGATGCTCTTTCCTGCCGTGTGCGGCTCTTTTTATTGCATGGCCGCCGAACTTGTTCCGCATGGCGGAGAGCACCTTTGCCGCAAAACTGTCTTTGTGGCGGCTCACGAGCCGCATCTGGAGCGCAAGGGTGATGACAGGGGCGGGTACGTCCATGTCCATGGCCTCGGAAACGGTCCACCGGCCCTCGCCGCTGTCGGCTACCCAGGCTTCGAAGCCGATCAGGCCCGGGTCCTCTGCGAGGGCCTCGGCGGTGAGGTCGAGAAGCCATGACCTCACCACGCTGCCGTGCCGCCAGATCTCGGCTATCTGGTGGAGGTCGAGGGAAAACTCCTGCTTTGCCTTGAGGATGTCGAAGCCTTCCGCATAGGCCTCCATGAGGCCGTACTCGATGCCGTTGTGCACCATCTTGACGTAGTGGCCTGCACCGTTCGGGCCCACATATCCCCACCCCCTGTCCGGAGAGGGCGCGAGGGTTTCGAAGAGGGGACGCAGGCGATCGACCACCTCCCTTTCTCCGCCGATCATCAGGCTGTAGCCTTCCTTCAAACCCCAGACACCCCCGCTCGTGCCGACATCGACGAGATGTACCCCTGTCCCCCTGAGCACGGATGCACGTCTCATGGTATCGCGGTAATTGCTGTTCCCGCCGTCGATGATGATGTCTCCCGGCGAGAGCGCCCCGGAGAGACCGTGTATGGTGGTTTCCGTCGGCTCGCCGGCAGGGAGCATGACCCACACGGTGCGCGGCTGTCCCATCTTCTGCGTAATCCTCTCGAGGTTTCTCAGCCCGTGTGCCCCCAGGTTCAGCGCAGCCTTCATGGCCTTTGCGTTCAGGTCGTAGACAAGGACGCGATGCCCTCCTTCCAGAAGTCGGCCCGCCATGTGGAGACCCATCTTCCCCAAACCGACCATCGCGAGTTCCATCACCGAACTCCTTTCTGACGAGGTTTTCGCAGGGGATTCAACACGTGAAGCTCGTGCGTCTATAATAGTATGCCGGAAACCGGAGAAAACAAGGAAGCTCCGGTAAGGCTTCAACCTGACGCAGCACTTGCAGCAAGAAGGAAGGAGACTATTATTCAAACAGTGATGGCGGGCAGTTCCGCATAACCGGGGCGCATTGACGAAGTCCTGCAGGGGCAGGGGACGTGAGACGGTTGGACACGTGAGGATGCGAACGTGGTGCATCGGCAGGGAAGCGCTTAATCGATGAACAGGAAGAAGATTGTTCTGCTCCTCATCGTTGCACTGGGGATCGGATCGTTTTACGCCTTCGATGTCGGAAGATACCTCAGCCTGGAGAACCTCAAGGCGAACAGGGACGGTCTGCTGAGCTTCTCCTCGGGTCACAGGCTTCTCTTCATTGCGGGCTTTATCGCGATCTACACGGTGCAGACAGCCCTTTCCCTGCCCGGGGCTGCGATCCTCACCCTGGCAGGCGGCGCAATATTCGGGGCACTGATGGGCACGCTGTGGGTGAATATCGGGGCAACGACCGGCGCTGTCCTTGCTTTCCTCCTGGCACGCACCCTGCTGCGGGACTGGGTGGTGACGACGTTCGGCAAGCGGATGGAGGCGCTTGACAGGGGGCTCACCGAGAACGGCATGTCCTACCTGCTCTTCCTCAGGCTCGTCCCGCTCTTCCCGTTCTTCCTGGTCAACCTTGCCTGCGGAGTCACCGGTCTCCCCTTGAGGACCTATATCATCGGGACCATGGTGGGGATTCTTCCCGGCAGCTTTGTCTATGCAAATGCAGGCGCAAGCATCGTGTCGATCAACTCCCCGGGCGATGTGGCGAGCCCCCGCGTGCTGCTCTCCTTTGCACTGCTCGGGTTCTTTGCCCTGATACCCGCGCTCCATACCGGGATCAGGGCATCCATGAAGCGAAAAGGGCCGGAAGAGTCGTCCCGCTGAGAAGTCTCGAGATGGAAGGCTGGGAACGCGTGCTGCGAGCACCCGGAGAGGCACAGGCCATGCAGATGCACGGGACAAAGGTCAACCCCCCGGAAGGGGAAGGCATACAGCTCTGCCTGAACGACACGCTCGAGTTCAAGACCGAGCCCTTTGCGCTGGTCATATTCGGAGGTGCTGGCGATTACACGCGGAGGATGATCGTGCCTTCGGTGTACCACCTGTGGCAGGACGGGTTCCTCGTGAGCGACTTCTCCGTGATCGGTTTCGGGCTTCCGGTCATGTCCGACGAGAGGTACCGCTCATACGTGCTTGATTCCCTACAGGAATTCTCAGAAACCCCTTCCGCAGGAGAAGAGTGGGATGAGTTCTCCCGGCATTTCACCTACATCTCGGCAGGGTTCGAAAAGGGAGATGGGTATGAAACCCTGTACCGCCGCCTCGGCGAAGTCTGCGCCCCGGGCGGCTCCGGCCGCAGGGAGGTGATCTTCTACCTTGCGGTGCCTCCGGGAGCAGCACCCGTGATCATCTCGAACATCGCTAACCACCGGCTCTGCGACGAGTCCATAGAGCCCAAGATCATCATGGAGAAACCGTTCGGGAGAGATAAAGCCTCCGCTGTGCGGCTCAATGACCTCATCCTCGCTGTGTTCAGGGAAAACCAGATCTTCCGGGTGGACCATTACCTCGGCAAGGAGACGGTCCAGAACATACGGTTCTTCCGGTTTGCCAACAGCATCTTCGAGCCCCTCTGGGACAGGAAATACATAGACCACGTGGAGATCAC
>JAJFUP010000116.1 GCA_021372395.1 Deltaproteobacteria bacterium | reverse complement strand
CCGGGCCTCCTGCCATCCCCTTCATGAAGTTCGCCAATGAAACCAACTTCCTCAGGTCCCAACTCTTCTGCGGGGAGTGCGCCAGACGGGGGGTCTTCTTCCACCCGCACCACAACTGGTTCCTCTCTGCCGCGCACACCCGGCAGGACATCGAGCAGACCCTGGAGGTTGCGGATATTGCCTTCAGGCTCGTGAAAGAGAGATTCGGGGGCTAGCGCAGCGTTGTCGAGGATGAGTCACGGGCGTGACGACTCTTCATGAAGGCATCAGGGTGCCAGGGGTTTCAGCTGCAACACAACACAGTGAAAGAGCAGCTTGTTCGTCTTCTGAAAATAGTTATAGGTGGGACCATCGCCATACGGGTAAGGTATGAGCCGGATCCGGCCTTCGAAAACCGTCCCGGACCTCGATGCATGATACAGATCCGCAATGGGCGTATCGGTATAATCCTTGTCGGAGATACCCACGAGCCGGTTCTGCGGCGTGTAGAACCTGAATACCATGTGCGGCAGGCGCTCACCATCCTTCAGAGACTTCGTCAGAGTGTCTGAAGGATAACAGGTCAATGACAGCTCGTTGTCACCGTTGGCGTCTGCTTTTATCCAACGGCAGTTTTCCTCACTCTCCATCACGAAGCCGGGTATGCACCTGTCGTTCATGATCTTAAACGCTTTATCCAGCGTCTGCTTCGCACAGATGGAACAGGGGTCCGCGGTGGTCTCGGCAAGGAAGAGAATGGCTTCATCGGGAGGCCCCATGGCATGAGAACAGTTCAGGCTCATGGCCGACATAAGGAACAGCATCAGGGATATCCTCATCATTGACCGCATCACTTTGAGACCTCCTCATTTTCCATATAACGACTGACGAAATCCATGATTCCGGATACATACACGTCCATCGAATCGAGATAGCCCCGGTTATGAGAACCCTTTATTTCCAGAAAGGCCTTTGGGCCCTTGATCGCATCATACAGCATCTTTCCATGACGGAAGGGGATCATTTCATCATCCGGACTGTGTATGACCAGCACGGGCACGTAGACCTGTTCCAGGTGATGCCTGGTATCATAGGCATAGTCTGCAACAATACAGGACGGAACCCAGCTGAAACGATCATTGACCAGATCTCTCAGTGACGTAAACGTGGATTCAACGATAACAAGCCCGGCAGGGTGTACTGCGGCCGTCCTTGCGGCAATCGCCCCCCCGAGAGACCTGCCCCAGACAATGATCTGTTCCGGTGCAATCCCCCTTTCCGTCACCAGATATTTCCAGGCCGCATCTGCATCCAGATAGGTCCCGCTCTCTGTCGGTGTACCACCGCTGTATCCATACCCCCGGTAATCGAAGATGAACACATCGAGGCCAAGGCGGTTTCCCAGCAGGATCGGATCCAGATAACTCGCGATATTTCCGCCGTTGCCATGACAGAACAGCACGGTGCCCTTGGGCCTGACGGTCGGAACCCACCAGCCCGAAATGCTTATCCCGTCCTGTGTTTCCACCCTGATTTCTTCATAGATCAAGCCTGCGAATGCAGGGGTACATCTCATTGTGCGCTCGGGATGATAAATCACGTTCGATACACAGCCTGATACGAAGAGCACGATACTTACGGAAACGAAGCTTCTGATGATCTTCTGCGGGATCATACAGGCTCTTTAAAAAAACAGGTTCACCAGGGCCTTCGCCTCGGTCTGATAAAATCTGTGCGATTTTTCTCTTTTTAGTTCGACGGATATGCTCCTGTCAGGGGTTATGGCAAAATTCTGCTGCATGGCGGCCTCAAGGACATTGGACCGATCCCCAAGACCGTAAGAGAGATCCCGCACAAAGAGGTGAACTTTCCAGAACTCACTCATATGTCTGATGATACCCACCGAACCGCCAGCCCCGGCTGCATACTTATGCTTGAGCCCTCCACTGATATTGAGATTTGTTTCCAGCATCCCATACATCAAACCCGTCCTAACATTCTCAAAGGCGAAGCCACCACCAGGGTTGACTTCATACACTAGATGATCCTCATCATCTTCTCCCTGGATTCTGGTAAAGCCTGTCTTTATCTTCCACGAAATCGGATGAAAGAATTTATCCCTTGGAGAAAGGGAGACGATATCGATGACATCCAGGCCTTCCAGCGTGAGTTTATGATCAGATGGATAGTGCCGTAGTGTAAGATCGGTAAAAATGAGTTGTGCCCCTTTCACATACCCGTCATCGCTGTCCATCAGGTGGTGGTATGCGGGTCTGAGCCTGATCTCATCGAAGAATTCATCTCCCTTCGCGCCGATGCCCAAGGCAAAACGGTTTGAGTGGTGACCCCTGTCGGGTTGTACAGGCGGCAGGATCTGATACAGCGATTCATCTTTGGATATGCCCATCCGGCTCCGTGCCTGAAGGATCTTCAAGAAACGCTCCTGATACATTTCCTCCGGCACTTTTCCTTTCGTGTAGAGATACTGCAGGTACTCACCGGCAAGCTCGCAGGTCTTCCTCTTCTCCTGATCGGGAATCGCTGCGCTCGCAGGGAAATCTCCCTCTCTTTCCCCCCTCGCCAGCGCCAAGGCCCTGTCTTGTCCTTCCTCGGGGATACGGGAGGCAAGATATTCGATCTTTGTCGTTCGTGACGGCCGGTAGAGGGCGTCCGTTATGAAACCCTGGTCCTCGATCATCCTGATCGAGTCCAGCGGGATGAGCCACCCATGAAAACGATCGGTGAGCGTCACAGTCGGCCGCGCCGCTTCCAGGAGGAAAAAGAGTAGATACGAACAATTTTCGTTAAAAAAGTAATAGTCGGAGGCGATATGATCCAGTTCATGAATATGCAGCATCATCCTCCTGATTTCCGGCTCGGTCAGATTGAGGGGATATTCCCAGATATCCCGGTGGTCGACATCGCTGTATTCCTGCAATTTGGCATAATATGGGAGGACAGAGAAGTACCCCGGATACAATCCGAACAGGCCCTTGACCGCAAAGAAAGGGCCGAAGGTCTCATCCGTAACCGCTGAGTAGCTGACCGCATAGGCGAGAAGTTTACTCTTGTTGGCTGTTTCAATGGTCAGAAGGGTATGGCCGAACATGGATGCCGGACTGTTCAGGTGTGCCATGGGAAAGATCAGGGTGACCGATTCCGGTCTGATCTTGTTCATGAAGTCCTGGAAAGGGAGACATTCTGCAACAGGAAGTCGATTGCACTCGAGGTGCAATCTTTCCTTGATCCACTCGTATCGAGCCACAAACCTGCACACTGCAGATTTCTTTCTCTCATCTTCTGGATTGAAGAAGGCTCTTATCGTGGCTTCCAGCTCGGCCTCGGGATTCGTTTTTCCATCCGGGGCCAGAAAAAATCCTGGATCATCCACAAGGCTTTCCGAACCACGTGCGCTCGTCTTGTAATGCAGGAGGATATGCCAGTATGGGTCTTCATGAAGCTTCTGCTGATGCGCTGATTCCAATACTTCCTCAAGATAGGGTGATTCCTGGGCATGTACCTGGGAAATCCCCATAAGATACCATAGCGTAACAATCAAGAAGAAGGAGATGCAGGGCTCGTCCGCTCTGTATCTCCTTCCTGATCCCGTGCACACAGATACGGATTACATCATGCCTTCGATGTTATTGAGAACATCGACACTCGTTACCTTCGATGATGTATAGATCCGTGAAAAGTTGTTCTGCAGCTTTGAATAAAAGTCGGATCTCGTACCTTCGGGTACTTCCATGAGGACTGCCAGGGTATTCAGGTATTCTCCCTGCCCTTTGGCAATGTCGTTCGCCAGACTGTCCATGTTATCTGCAACAAAAGTATTTATTTTTTCGTTGCTTGCGAAACGAGCCGGCTTATCGCAGTCCAACGTGCCCGAAGTGATGCCGAAGGTCTGGTTTCCGAATGTTCCATTGGTTGTTACGGCAAGGACCTGAAAGAGCAGACCATCATTTCCCTTCATGATAAGAGTTCCCAGACCGCATCCGGTATTCTTCTGATTGGCAGCCAAACACACTGTTGCAGGTAATGCGATAAAACTTACGAGAATAATAGACCACAGAAACCTCTTCATCCTTTTTCCCTCCCTTGTAGGTTTTTGATCGATCCAGAATGCGAATGCCCGTGCGCGAAAGGTGTATTCAACCAAGTCACACCTGCATATTGGCCAGTTGTGCCCGATTGTCCTCTCCAGACCGAAGATCAACGATGAACCACCCTCCCTCTCTTGATTTTCTCTCATCATTATAATCTCTGATCCTGAAATTGCAACCGTCAATGTTTACAGCCTATTAGACTATATCATGAGAATTCACTCCATCTTTTGTGCAGATACAAAAAAAGAATGAATGCCGGAAGGATTTCGATAATTCTGTGGGGTTGGGAAAGGTCTGCGTGTCCTGACTGACTATTCGCCGGCTTGCCTAGGATTCGCCGCGCTTGACCCTGTTCATGCGGTAGATGAACGCCAGGACCTCTGCCACCACTTTGTAGAGCTCTTCGGGGATATCCTCGTTTATCTCCAGGCGGTAGAGGGCTTCGAGCAGGGTGGAGTCCTTCTCAATAGGCACACCGTGCTGGCGGGCAAGGGCAAGGATCTTCTCTGCAAGCGCCCCCCTCCCCTTTGCCGTGACCCGGGGCGCCTTGTCTTTTCCCCGCTCGTAGGTGAGGGCGACAGCCTTTTGCTCTCTGTCTTTCATACCACCACATCCACCCCGGCCTGCACAGGAACCTCGGGTTTCCTCCTGACGACCTCGATGATACCGACGCCCAAGGGTTCAAGACTGTCAGCGAGCTCCTTGACATGGGAGTGGAGAAACTCCACCACCTCCTCAGAGCCGGATCGGATCTCCACGGCAATTCCGCTTGCAGACCTCACTGCCGTGCTTTCTATGAGACCGAGGGTATCGGTCTCCACCCGGAAGGTGATGCGGTAATCCTGCCCGTCTCTCTCGATGGCCACCTGTGCCCTGCCCCTCGACTCATCTTCGAGAAAAGGGACCACGAGAAATGCCACAGCAGCGGGCACCTGGGAAAATTCCTGGAGCAGCTTCTGGGCGAGCTGAATCGGTGCAGCATCGCCCTGCGGCTCCAGGAGGAGTTTTTTGAGGATCTCGCGAAGGTCGAAGGTCTCGAGAGAAGCGTTACCAAATTTTCCTACGAGCTGTTCCACCATGCTGTCCAGGACCTTCAGGGCCGCCTTTGCTTCTCCTGCGCCTTCAACGGGCTTCATGATCACCTTGGGAGATGTTGCATGGACCTTCAGATTCAGCACCTGATCCTTCTGCAGGTCAAGATTCGTCTCCACCAGGAATCGGCGACCGAACATGGACACGAGGACAAGTCCGTTCCGGGGCATGGAGAGGACCGTTACCGCCACCTGTCGCCCGACGGACAGCGAAGGGACATCGCCCTTGACTACAACGGTACCGGGATGGATCTGGGTTGGAGTGACGAGCATGATGATTTAAGCGGTGTTCTTGGATGCAACCTTGATCATGAGCTGGATCTCACCCACCGGGATCCCGGTGATCTGGGCGATCTCCACTGCATCGAATCCCCCCGTGTGGAGCTTCTGCACATCACCGGCAGAGAACTGCCTCGCCTGCTTCACCTTCAGCGAGGTTTCCTCGAGCCCTTTCATGAGGAGCTCCGCGTTGCGGATCTTTGCATCCAGGTCTCCCAGCACCTTGCCGACGAGATCGATCTTCTGCTGCATCTGGCCATGAAAGGTATCCGAGAGATTCCGGGTCTGCTCCACCACGGACCGCAGCTCTTCCAGTGCATCGGGCCTGATCTTCCGCCTCTTCTCGAGAACGAGGAGAAAGACCACAAAGGCGACCAGTATAACCTGGATGACCAGCTGGGCAAGCAGCAGGAGCCGGGTTGGATCGGACAGGGTAAATGACAAGGCTACACCACCACATCGATGAGGTGTTTCACGCCCTGCGGATGATCGTCTTCCTTGGTCTCTGATGTTTCCTGAAGGGGCTTCTCGTCTTTCGGCCTTTCTTGGCGACGATCATCCCTGGTCCGCTCACGGACGGATATCTCCTGGGCCTTCTTCGATTCCATCACCTCCCTGTTCCGCCTGAGCCTCTGCCGGGCCTCCTCCTCCGTGAGGATCTGCCGGGTGACCTCCGACTGAACAAAGGGATTCTGATTTATCTTCTCAATCCTTCCCGCCTGAGAGAGGATCGTGGAAATATCAGCTGGCCCTGCCATGGATTGCCCCTCCACCCTTCTGTATCGACTTCTCTCTATACCAACTTAAGCTTGAATTTGCAAGGAACATAAAGGGAATCTCCTCTACAGGACCCTGTACAGGAGGGGTCGAAACCCGCGAAGGGAGCAGCACCGGGCAGTATGACAGGGGAGAGGCGCTATTTCGGCGCCTCTCCCACCTTGTGTATAGATCCGTGCATTCCGGCAGCGAAGAGCCTGCCGCAGGACTCGAACATTATGTAGCGTGTTGCGAGCAGCGGGATGTTCTTCTCGTCTGCCAGCTTGATAGCATCGGGTGCAGGCCGTTTCCCGCGGACAAAGATGATGGCGCTCAAGTCCAGGGTGTCGGCCGTACGGACAACCAGGGGGTTGGTGAGCCCTGTGAGGAGGATGGATCCTTCTTTGGCGAAGGCGAGCACATCGCTCATGAGGTCTGCTGCAAAACCCGTGTTGACCTCCATGCCGATCTTTTCCTCGCCCACGATTATATCCGCATCAAGAATCTTCTTCACTTCAGCAAGGGTCATACCCCCTCCTATTGCCTTCTTTTACCAGGCCTCTACTTCTTTGTCATCAAATATTGATGGATAGCCGTAGCAGCATTCCTGCCGGCTCCCATGGCGAGGATGACGGTGGCTGCGCCGGTAACGATGTCGCCTCCGGCGAACACGCCCTCACGTGAGGTCTGTCCGGTTGCCTCATCTGCGATGATGTAGTTCCATTTGTTCGTGTCCAGGCCCGGGGTCGTGCTCTGGACAAGGGGATTGGCACCGGCACCGATGGCAACCACTGCGGTGTCGATGTCGATGACATACTCGCTCCCCTTAATGGGCACCGGCCTCCGCCGTCCCGAATCGTCGGGCTCGCCAAGTTCCATTCTCAGGCACTCGATGCCCACGACCCACCCTTTGTCATTGCCGATGTACCGGATTGGATTGGTCAGGAGGTGGAACTCGATGCCTTCCTCTTCGGCGTGGTGGATCTCCTCGATCCTTGCCGGCATCTCTGCGCGGGAACGGCGGTACACAAGATACACATGATCGGCGCCGAGCCTCATGGCGGTACGCGCGGAATCCATGGCCACGTTTCCGCCACCGATGACGGCCACGTTCTTGCCCTTCACAATGGGGGTGTCGTACTCGGGGAACTTGTAGGCCTTCATGAGGTTCGACCTGGTGAGATACTCGTTGGCGGAATACACGCCGTTGAGGTTCTCGCCGGGGATGTTCATGAACGTGGGCAGACCGGCACCGGTGCCGAGGTACACGGCATCGTATCCCTCTTCGAAGAGCTCGTCCACGGTGGCGATCTTGCCGATGACGTTGGAGGTCTCGATCTTTACTCCCATCTTGCTCAGGTAGTCCACCTCGGCCGCAACAATGGCCTTGGGAAGCCTGAACTCCGGTATGCCGTAGACCAGTACCCCGCCCGGCTTGTGGAGGGCTTCAAAGATAGTGACCTCATACCCGAGCTGAATCAGGTCGCCGGCCACGGTGAGTCCTGACGGGCCCGACCCGACAACCGCGACCTTCTTGCCCCTGGATGCCGGTATCTGGGGGATCGATACCTCACCGGCCGCCCTCTCGAAATCCGCCACGAAACGCTCAAGCCTGCCAATGGCAACAGGCTCGGCTTTCTTCCCGCGTACGCAGAGCTGCTCGCACTGGGCTTCCTGCGGACAGACCCTGCCGCACACTGCAGGCAGTGCATTGGTTTCTTTTATCTTCTTCGCTGCCCCTATGAAATCGCCCTCGCTGACCAGGGTGATGAATCCGGGGATATCGACCTGCACCGGACATCCCTGGACACATGCGGGATTCTTGCACTGGATGCAGCGTAAAGCCTCTGTCTTGGCCATTTCAGGGGTATATCCGAGAGGTACCTCATCAAAATTCCGCGCCCGAACCTTCGCCTCCTGCTCCGGCATCGGCTGACGGGGGATCTTCATTCTGTCCTTCATATCCATGTTATCTGCCTCCCTTCCCATGTTTGCATGAGCAGTAGTGATCGTAGCAGTCCTTCTCTTCCGGCAGGTAGATCTTCTGCCTGTCCATGAGCTCCCGGAAGTCCACCTGGTGGCCGTCGAACTCGGGGCCGTCAACGCAGACGAACCTCGTCTTGCCTCCGACGCTCACGCGGCACGCTCCGCACATCCCTGTCGCGTCAACCATGATGGAGTTCAGGGACACGAATGTCTTCACATCGTACTTCTTTGTGGTGTCGCACACGGCCCGCATCATGGGCACCGGTCCAATGGCCACAACCATGTCGATCTTCGTGCCGGGCATGAGGTACTTGTTTTCAAGGGCCTGGCTGACAAACCCATGGAAACCGTAGGTGCCGTCATCGGTGGTGACGATGAACTCGTCGGATACTGCCTTCATCTCGTCTTCCATGAAGATGAGGTCCTTGGTGCGGGCGCCGATGATGGAAATCACATGATTGCCCGCATTCTTCAACGCCTGGGTGATGGGATAGACAGGGGCTATGCCCACGCCGCCGCCGATGCAGGCAACGGTGCCCACCTTTTCGATGTGGGTGGCTTTCCCCAGCGGCCCGACCAGGTCCAGAAGCTCTTCACCCGCGTTGAGGTCAGAGAGCTGTCCGGTGGATTTTCCCACCACCTGAAAGATGATGGTCACGGTTCCCTTTGCAGCGTCTGCATCGGCAATGGTAAGGGGGACCCGTTCGCCCTCCTCGTGAATCCTTATCACCACGAATTGCCCGGCCTTCCTCTTCTGAGCTATCTTCGGGGCGTCGAGCACCATTTTGAACACATTCTCAGACAACTGTTCCTTTGCTAAGATCTTGGCTGACATACTTCCTCCATTGGTCTCAGTTTCATTTGATTTTTCCCTTCGTTAGAAATGTGACGGGTGTTTTGACGCACCCGTTGTGGGCAAAAAGTATTTCAGGATTATCGCATCTACAGGGTTTTCGTTCAGGCAGATGTCAAACGTAATACGTTCCACAGAACAGAACCGATTCATCTTTTTCTCTTTGTTCCTTCGTCAGGTGCATTATATCCTCACGTGAATAACATATTCCCGTGCTAAAAATAAAGAAAACAGTTGCGGGAGTACAGGTAAAAATACCTGTACTCCCGCAACTGTCGGTTACTACTAGTTAGTTCTTTCGAACTGATTAATCTTCGTCGTCTTCCAGAGGCGTCGTCCCATCCTCACGCCGGGCACTCTGGATCGATCGATACAGACCCCGTGCAAGTACCAAGGCGATGACGAACAAGAGGATGAGCGATACGAACACCACAACGATGCTCGACTTCTGCCACCGCTCCACCTTCTGCTGGATATCCTTGACCTTCTCCTGGCTGAGTTTGTGGTACTTGTCGATGTCCACGATCATGCCGACCCAGCCGAAACCTTCGGGCTTGCTGTATACCGATCCATAATAAGGGATATGTGCGTATGCAAGGAAGATCCTCCGGCTGCCGACAGGATACGTGAAGGACCCCGATTTCCCTGAGGAAGCCAGTGCATGGATCTTGGGGAGATTCTCGTCCTGGAATCCCAGTGAGAGCACATTCATCCCGCCGGTGCCTTCCTTCATGAGCTCATTGTAATTGTTCTCATCGATCGTGGGTACGGGTTTCTTGTCAGGCCCGAGACCGGGGATCAGATACTGAGCCGGATTTGCAAGATAGGAACCGTCCCGGCCCACCATGAAGGTATAGTTTGCATCGTCGGGGTTCACTTTGGCAAAGACCATCCCGGGTTCGGTCGGTACGATGTGATCCGTGAACTCCATGATATGCACGAAGTTCAAGGCAAGTTCCACTACCCCGGCAAAGCCGTTCGAATCGAAAACAGGTGAAGCCATCCGGATGATGCCGTCAAACTGCTTTCCTGCCTCGAACTCCTTCTTCGTGACGTGAAACCCTTCCACCGGCCCCATGTAGAACTCACCTGGGGTGAGCTGTTTTGCCTTCAGGAAGTAATCTTCTCCTCCGAACACGCCCCCATCGGGTTTTGACAGATCCTTGAGCTGATCATTGGGAACGACACCTGCATCGGTCACCTTGAGGGTTTCCTTGCCGGTCTTGTCTATGAAGGCTATTTCCCGGTATACGGGGACGGGGATCTTCACGACACCTACCTGGGAGGACCTGGTCACTCCCCTGGTGTTGGATTTCAGAAACGTCGAGTAAGACTGTCCGTCCCGGGGAAGGATTGAGGCTATCCTGATATCTTTCTCACGATCCGTGAGAAACTGGGCTACCGCATCAGCCACGTTCTGTGCCCGGCCTGCAATGGATAGTTTCTGATTGTCGTCGAGAATGCGCAAGTTTGCCTGCGTTGCCTCCTCACCTACCTTGATGACCCCCTTGCTGATGATGACGCCGGTTATGGTGAGGGGAAGCACAATGAGGATAAAGAAGCTTATGGCAATACTGGCAAAGCTGAAACTCTTTTTCGCTTCCTGCTCCATATCAATCTCCTGACCGTGTTATCCGATCCGCTCATATTTTGATAACACTGTAACCTCGCGGTTCACAAAAACATGCCATCTGACCCCGAACAACCCCCATCGATCGGCCACAAACGCCACTGTATCGTCTCTTCGCCGTGGCAAACCTGCCTGGGCTCGTTCCGGGGTCATGCACGCCTTCACAAGCTATCCGAGAATGATAGCCTTGAACGGGTTGGCATACAGGATGATGAGCGTTACGACGAGTGCATAGATCGCAATGGACTCGGTCATGGCAAGACCAACCATTAGCGTGAGCATGATCTTTCCCTGTGCATTGGGATTCCGCCCAACAGCTTCGGTTGCTCCCGATGTGGCATTACCCATTCCTGCACCAGCGCCGATAGCACCAAGGCCCATACAGAGACCCGCTGCAACGAGTGATGCGGCCACGAAGATCACTTTGGACCAATCCACATACCCTGCCTGCGCAGCATCGGCGGCAAAAGCGAGGCTGGAGAAAGCAAAGGACATCATAGCAACGAATACAAAGGTCATTAATCTGCTCATCGCACACTCCTCAAGAGGTTTTTATTTATGAATTCAGAGAATTATTCTGAATCATGATTCATTTTATACACGATACAGGTGTGCTATGCAAGCAAAAAGTTGTACTGAATGACTCCTCGTTCATGATTTGGCTGGAAGTACCTGTTCCTGTATCACCGCTCCAGAAGTACCTTCAGGGCATCCTGATTGACCCAAGGCTCATTTTTCACAGATTCATATTCCAGCCTTCCATCCTTGATGGTCTGGGCGATACCCTCTTCAATGGGGAAGTAATCACCCCTCAGTGACGGGGCCTGCCCTTTTACGTAATACACCTTGTCATCCCTGATGTACTTCTGGATCCTCGGGGTGGCGAGAAGGCCCTCCATGACGATGGCCCTCTTCCTGGACGACTTCGATCGCACGAGCCTCTGGGCGAATACCCCCAGGAGAGACCGGGGGAACAGCGCCCTCTTGTAGTCATCCGACAGGGACGACACGAACTGCTCGATGGCACTGAAGACATCGATGGCATTGATGCCAGCAATGACCAGGATGCCCTTGTGCGCAGCATTCACAGCGGTGTCCATCATGAACGAGTCCTTCAGATTGGTGATCACCAGGACATCGGGGTCGAGCTTGATGACACGGTCGAAGACATCGGCGAGATTCTTGTCGGTGTCTTTCCCGAGTTCCCGCTGATTGACGTTCGACATCTTGTGCTGGTGGATGTACTCGATGGGATCTTCAAAGGTGATGATGTTGCAGCTCCGTGTAGAGTTGATGTGATCCACCAGGGCGGCAATCGTGGTATCCATGCCCTGCCCCCTGACAGAGCTGATCAGCAAAATACCGCGCTGATCGAGGAGCGATGTCAGCATCGGGGGGATGCCCAGAGAGGCGGCAGAAGGGATGTCCTCCACGATCTTCCTTGCCGCGATCGTAATTCCCGCGCCATTCTGATAGTAAATGTTCATTCGATACCGTCCCTGACCCGGCCTCTCAAAGGAATACTCCACCTCTTTCTTCTCTATGAGTTGCTTGATCTCATCGTCGGGAACTATCTCCCTGATGATCTTCTTCATGACGGCAGACGTGATGATGGGGAGATTGCATCGCGTGAACACACCATCGACCTTCACGGCAGGGGAAGAACCTACGGTAAGATGGAGCCCCGTGCATTCCTGGTCGTCCAGCAGATTGAGGATTGTGGTGGAGTCGATATCCTGAGCGGATATATTCATCATGCTTCGTCTCACCACGGACAACTCGAGATTTTTCACCCCGTACCCTTCCCTGTCCAGGTGGTCGAGGATATCCTCGACCTGGGTGAGCGATGCGAGAACAGGGCTCACGTTCTTGTTTATGAGAAATTTGATGTTCTCGACCACCAGATAGTTCAGGGGATCGGCAAAGGCAACGACCGCGCCCTTGCCATTGACCTCCAGGGGGATGACCTTCATCTCCCGCATGCGATCCGGCGGCAGCAACGTCTGCGCATTCTTCCTGATGATACCCTCCTTCATGTTCAGGACCTCGACATCGATGAGGTTCTTGAGTATCCCCAGTACCTGCTCTTCGCCAAGGTATCCCAGGCGGATGAGACTCTCGCCCAGCTTCAGACTGTCTTTCTTTGACACTTCAAGCGCATGTCTGAGCTTGTACTCATCAATGAGACCGAGACTCACCAGCACTTCGCCCATTCTCTGCTTGTTTCCCATGTATTCCTCCACGAAGTTCAGGGCATTCGCCTTCCCATCCCCCTTTATCGGCCGACCCGGGTGGATTTCTTGAGTTGCCGTATCAGGGGGTCCTTGATTCCCTTTCCCTGTAGTCTCTCAGGATCATTTCCGATATCATAAGGAGCATGTGTATCACAGAAGTGACACTGCTCACCATCTCATTAGGGCTGTTCTTCAATTTCTCGAACGGGTTCCATGATGCCTCCAACATCGTTGCCACTATCGTGTCATCGAGATCCATGGGCACCCGCCAAGCCCTGTTCATGGCCTCGGTCCTCGTCTTTCTCGGATCGTTCTTCCTCGGAACCGCCGTGGCCAGAACCATAGGGGTGGGGATCGTGGATATCGATGCGGTTACCATCACGGGCATCACTGCCGCGGTCATCGCCGCCATCTTATGGAATATCCTCACCTGGGTCATCAGCCTTCCCTCCTCCTCTTCCCATGCGCTCATCGGGGGCCTCATCGGGGCGGCCCTGCAGCAGTCGGGAGCACATGCCATCGAGTGGATGAGCGTTCTTGGGATCCTCGGGGTCATCTTCATCTCACCATTGCTGGGGTTTCTCGTTTCTTTCCACCTCACCAGGATGAACTTTCACCTCTTCAGACACATGCATCCGGTGATGGCCACCAGCATCCTCAAAAAACTGCAGATCTTTTCCGCTGCCCTCCTGGCCATATCTCACGGGACAAATGATGCCCAGAAGGCCATGGGGGTGATTACCCTGAGCCTGATGCTCCTGTACCGCCTCGACCCGCTGGCCATGGCGGGCTTCTACACGCCCGGCCCCGGGGGCGCCTTTGCCGTGCCCACCTGGGTCATCCTCGCATGCTCGCTGGCGCTGTCCCTGGGAATGCTCTCCGGGGGCAAAAGGATCATCAGGACCGTGGGGTTGAAGCTCTTCAAGATAAAGCCGATCCACGGCTTCGGGGCCATGCTCTCTACCGCCGGGGTCGTGTATCTCTGCTCCGTGTTTGGATTCCCGGTGAGCACGACCCACATCGCATCTTCCGGGGTCGTGGGCGGAGGGGCCGCGCAGAGGATGAGCATCGTCAGGTGGGGGCTCACCAGGGACATCGTTCTGACCTGGATCCTCACCATACCCGGCTCTGCCGCTGCCGCGTACCTCCTCTGCCTTCTCCTGGGAGATCCCTTCTGAAAAAGGACCGTCCCGCCGGACGGTCATGCAAGGTACCCTGCATGTTCAACGTTTTGCATCCTTCACGAGGACTCCACAGGAATGGAGCATCTTGAGGCCGGTATGGGCGCAACTGCCCCGGACCCCGGGAGACCCTCCCCTTCACGGGCCTCAGTGTCCACCGATGCGGGTATTGACGAGGTGAGCCTTATCCATTAAGGATAGGGAACACTTTTGGCGGAGAGGATTCATGGCGAAATCCCTTACAGACAAGATTATCGAGGAACACCTCGTCGAGGCCACCGACACCGAGTATGCACTCAGGATCGACCAGACCCTGACCCAGGACGCCACGGGGACCATGGCATACCTGGAGTTCGAGGCCATCGGGCTCGACCGGGTGAAGACAGAGGTCTCCGTCAGCTACGTGGACCACAACACGCTGCAGACCGGTTTCGAGAATGCCGACGACCACCGCTTCCTTCAGGATGTAGCTGCCAGGTACGGGGTCTTTTTCTCCAGGCCCGGCAACGGCATCTGCCACCAGGTCCATCTCGAGCGTTTCGGTGCACCCGGCAAGACCCTGCTGGGCTCCGACAGCCACACGCCAACAGGCGGAGGCATCGGCATGCTCGCCATCGGCGCCGGCGGGCTTGACGTGGCGGCGGCCATGGCAGGCATGCCCTTCAACATCCCGAAGCCCAAGGTCGTGAGCATTGTCCTGAAATCAAGCCTTCAGCCATGGGTGAGCGCAAAGGACGTCATCCTTGAGATCCTCCGAAGGCTCACCGTCAAGGGCGGGGTGGGCAGGATCTTCGAATACTCTGGACCCGGCGTGAGGAGCCTGAGCGTTCCGGAGCGTGCAACCATTACCAACATGGGTGCAGAGCTCGGCGCCACCACGTCCATTTTCCCCAGCGACGAGGTGACGCTTGCCTTTCTCAAGGCCCAGGGAAGGGAAAAGGTGTTCAGGCCGCTGGCTGCCGATAAAGGCGCCAGGTACGACGAGATCATCGAGATCGACCTCGGGCAGCTCGAGCCGCTGGCAGCTTGTCCCCACAGCCCCGACCAGGTGGTGAGCGTGCGCGAGCTCTCCGGCAGGAAGGTCGACCAGGTCCTCATCGGCTCGTGCACGAACTCCTCGCTCAAGGACCTCCTGATGGTTGCCGCCGTGCTCAAGGGAAAGAAGGTGCACCCGGACACGAGCCTCGCCATTGCTCCCGGCTCGAGGCAAGTGCTCGAGATGCTCTCCGATGACGGCTCTCTCAAGGATATCATAGCGGCTGGCGCCCGGATCCTGGAGACCGCCTGCGGCCCGTGCATCGGCATGGGCCAGGCCCCCGGCACCGGCGGTGTATCGGTGCGGACCTTCAACCGCAACTTTCATGGCAGGTCCGGCACTGCAAGCGCCGAGGTCTACCTCGCCTCCCCCGAGGTTGCGGTTGCCTGTGCGCTGAAGGGGAGCTTCATTGATCCGCGCGAGCTCGGGGCTTCTCCCCGTGTCTCGATCCCCGACTCGTTTCTCATCGACGACTCCATGATCATCAAGCCGGCAGCAGAACCGCACCCCGTGGAGGTGAGAAGAGGCCCGAACATCCTGCCGCTGCCCAAGCGTGGGCCCATGGAAGACACGCTCACGCTCACGGTGCTCCTGAAACTCTCCGACAACATCACCACCGACGACATCATGCCGGCCGGGTCCAAGATCCTTCCGCTGCGCTCGAACATCGAGGCCATATCCCGGTATGTGTTCTCGGGCATTGACCCGGATTTCTCGGAGCACGCCAAAGCGGCCGGACCTGGCTGCATCCTTGCCGGCGAAAACTATGGCCAGGGATCCTCGCGGGAGCACGCAGCCCTGGCGCCCATGCATCTCGGGATCAAGGCGGTCTTTGCCAGGTCCTTTGCGCGCATTCACCGGTCCAACCTGATCAACTTCGGGATCCTGCCCATCGTCATCGACAACGCGGACTATTCTTCTCTCGCGCAAGGCGCCACCATCACCGTGAAGAACATCCACAAGGCGCTCAGCGGGGCATCGGCGCTCGAGGTATTTTCGGTGAGCACCGGCACGAAACTGGGATGCTCCCTCACTCTCTCGGGCCGCGAGAGCGAGCTCATGAGAGAAGGCGGCCTTCTCAACTACCTGCACAAAAAAGTACGAGGTTGACATGTCAGAACAGGTAAGGACGCGATTTGCACCATCCCCCACCGGGCAGCTCCACATCGGCGGAGTCCGCACCGCCCTCTTCTCCTGGCTCCATGCCAGGCATTTCGGCGGAAAGTTCATCCTCCGGGTGGAAGACACAGACGCGGAGCGGTCCACGGACGAAAACACCGAGCAGATCCTCGCCTCCATGAAATGGCTCGGGCTCGACTGGGATGAGGGGCCTTTCTTCCAGTCGGAGAGGCTCGACCTCTACAACTCCTACATCCGGAAGCTGCTGGACGAAGGCAAGGCATACTGGTGTGAGTGCCCTCCCGAAGTCCTGGAGGAGAAACGCGGCCAGGCGCTCAAGGACGGGAAGAAACCGAAATACGACGGCACCTGCCGGAACAAGGGCCTCGGGCCGGGCCCGGGCAGGGTGGTCCGGTTCGTCATGCCCGATACAGGCGTCACCTCTTTCAACGACATGATCAAGGGCACCATCTCCATGGAAAACGAGGAACTGGACGATCTCATCCTGCTGCGCTCCGACGGGATGCCCACCTACAACCTCACCGTGGTGATCGATGACGCGACCATGAACATCACCCACGTGATCAGGGGGGACGACCACGTGAACAACACCCCCCGGCAGGTGAAGATCTACGAAGCCCTGGGGTTCGAGCTGCCCTTGTTCGCTCATGTCCCCATGATCCTCGGGCCGGACAAGACAAAGCTTTCGAAGAGGCACGGCGCCACCTCGGTCATCGCGTACCAGGACATGGGATACCTTCCGGAAGCCCTGGTGAACTACCTCGTGAGGCTCTCGTGGTCGCACGGCGACCAGGAGATCTTCACGAGAGACGAGCTCATCACGTACTTCGACATTCACAACGTGGGCAGGAGCGCAGCGGTGTTCAACCCGGAGAAGCTCCTGTGGCTCAACCACCACTACATAAAGACAGGAGACCCGGCGAGGCTTGCCGACCTCCTGACCGTATTCATCCGGGAGCGTGGTTACCCGGTGCCTGACGCGGAGTATCTCCGGAAGGTCGTGATCGACATCCGGGAACGCACCAAGAGCCTGGACGACATGCTGGACTTCGGGGGGTTCTATTTCCATGAGGTGGACCCTCCCGATGAGCTCAAACAACAGCACTTCACCCCGGACCTTGCCAAGGTTTTTGAAGACCTGATCCAGGGCTTTGGGCAGACCGATCTCACGGACCGGGCCAAGGCCGAGGAAGTCGTAAAAACGGTGATCGACCAGTATGCCATGAAGTTCAAAACCATTGCCCAGCCCATGAGGGTTGCACTCACCGGGAAAACCGTGTCACCCGGGCTGTTCGAGATCATCTCGACCCTGGGCAAGGACCAGGTGCTGCCCCGCCTGCAAAAGGCCCTGGCCTTCATGAAATCTCAAGAGAGTGGACAATGAACATACGCGACCTCGCCCAGATGGCGCTTTTCATGGCGCTGATCGCAGTGGCCACCATGATCGTGCGCATCCCGATACCACAGACCACCGGATACATGAACCTGGGAGACAGCATCGTCCTCCTGTCCGGGATCTTCTTCGGCCCTGCCCTCGGGTTCATCTCCGGCGGCATCGGTTCCGCGCTGGCCGACATCCTCGGAGGGTACCCCCAATGGGCCCTCTGGACCCTCGCAATCAAGGGCATGGAGGCCATGCTCATCGGCTTCGCTGTACGGTATGCAAAGCTGAACACCGCGAAGACCACGCTGCCCGTGGTGCTGTGCTTCATCATCGCGACAGCCTGGATGGTGCTGGGATACTTCGTGGCAGAGACCATCATGTACGACCAGAAGGCCGCGCTCGCCGAGCTTCCCGCAAACATGCTCCAGGCGGGCGGGAGTGTGGTGCTGGCCGCCTTCCTGCTCCCCCTGTTCTCCCGGATCATCAGGCCTGCTGCCGGCTGAGATAAGCATCGAGGGCCCATGCTCGCCATAGACCAGCTCAGAACCGAGGCCTTCAGCCTGCTGAGCTATGTCATCCGGGAACCGCGGACCAACGAGGCGCTCATCATCGACCCGCCGCACAACGTGACCTCACGGATCGACGCAGAAGCCCTGAAGATCAGGGCCGTCATCAACACCCACCTCCACCCGGACCACACGCAGGGGAACCCCAGGCTGTCACCCTTCGCGCCCATCCTGGCACACGTCGTGGAAAACACCCGGTTCCTCAGATTCTACAACACCGTTTTCACCTTTCTCATGAGCGGACAGCGCCAGCCGCGGATCTCCTTTTCCCTCTCCGAGGGGACCAGGATCTCCCTGGGAGACGAGACCATCGAGATACTCCACACGCCGGGTCACTCTCCCGGGTCCGTCTGTCTCTCCTGGGACGGGAACCTCGTTTCGGGCGACACCCTTTTTGCCGAGGGCGTCGGCCGGACCGATATTCCGGGCGGCAGTTCGGCACAGCTGAAGAAAAGCATTGCACGGCTCATGGAGCTGCCTGCCGAGACCGTCATCTGGCCGGGACACTCGTACGGGGGTTCATGCCGAGCGACGCTGGCCCAAGTCGCCCCCTTCCTGAAGAGGATCCTCTCAAGTCGCTGACCATGGTATTGAAGGGTATCCCTGCTGAACCTGATCTCTGCCATTGACAAGGCATGGAACGAAAACATACTGTTTTCATGAGGTAATTGCAAAACCCGTCCGGACTGTCACCCATGCGAAAGCGGGACTTTTGCAATGTGGATCTTAATATACTGATTTCTTATCATAATAGAGAGGAGGGAGAGTGGCATGAGAACGATCGTTCGTACCTTGGCAGCCCTTGTTCTGGTCATTCTGGCAACGGGATGTACATCCATCAAGAATGGCCTGTACGACCTCGGGATCTCCACCGAACGAAGCCTGTCCGGCATGAAAGAAGGCTCCGTGGTCGTTGATGGACAGACCACCGCGTACCTGGAGCGTCCGGGAAACGGTGAAACCATCGTGCTCCTGCATGGGTTCGGTGCGAACAAGGATAACTGGGTCCGTTTTGTCAGATATATCCCCTCTGAATACCGCGTGATCGCCCTTGACCTGCCGGGCCATGGTGACAGCAGCAGGCTCAATGACCGGACCTACACCATTTCCTTCATCACGGACGGGTTTGCTCAGGGGGTTGAGGCGCTGGGACTCACCCGGTTCCACCTCGCAGGAAATTCCATGGGCGGATATGTCTCCATGCTCTATACCCTCCGGAACCCGCAGACGGTCGCCACCCTGTGCCTCGTCGATACCGCAGGTATCGTCTCCCCGCAGCCGAGCGATCTCCAGCGCGCACTGGAACAGGGGCATAATCCCCTCATCCCCTCGACAGAGAAAGAATTCTACGCCCTCATGGACTATGCCTTTTACAAGAAGCCGTTCCTCCCCTGGCCTGCCCCGTCGGTACTCGCCCGGATGTCTGTTGAATCAAGCGCCTTCAACAAGAAGATGTGGAGCGACATCAACTTCCAGCGCAGTGACATGGCCCCCCTTCTGCCCGATCTGCATCTACCGGTACTCGTCATCTGGGGAGACAGGGACAGGATCACGAATGTGTCCGCCACCGAGGTGCTGAAAAAATCCCTTTCCTCTCAAGATACCGTCATCATGAAGGTCTGCGGTCACCTGCCCATGGTTGAGAGACCAAAAGAAGCAGCCGGATACTATGTCTCCTTCCTGAGAAAACACGGAAGATCCGGCTGATACGGTGAACCCTCCCGGAGAGGCCACCTGATCCCCCCTGCCCCTTTTGAGAAAGGGACACCTGAAACAGAATTGAGGGAGCGGGCCGCATCTTTCCCTTGTATCGGGGAAGGATGCGGCCCGAGGAGGAATAGGACATGAGTCTTATGAAGATTTCTTTATATCATCAGCCCGCATGATTCTTTTTGCTACTCCAACGATGCGGCCTGCCTCGAGCCGTGCATCGCCACATTCACTCGCGGGTTGCCCCCCACGGTCAGCGGAATGTAGTCCAACCTCTGTGTCCCTTCCTCGTCGAGGTAGGAATGTGAATACCTGAGGCAAGGAAACCGTCCATTCTGCCTGAGATACCGCTTGTTCTCAGAAAGGGCACCGTCCTCGATGGTGATGAGATCGTGCCAGATCTTCCCATCATATGAGTACTGCAGCTTGTAGAGATGATGCGGGATCATCTGCTCTCCTGCCTGTCCCTCCAGGGAAAGCGAGAAGAACATGGCGGAAGCTATCAGGGCGGCAACAACAGCAAACCCGAGATACCGCACTTCCATATCCATCTCCCTCAGGGAGGCCCTGATCCTCGTGGGCCGCGCCTTTACACTGAGTACGCAACTCTCCATTCAAGAGGTATGCCATAGCACAGTGTTATTCATTATTCTTATTATATTATTGTATTACACGCAACGATCATGGCTCAGCGTCTGCTTTCAAGGCTCCGGTATGGGTAATTTTTTTCATCTTTTCCGCACCAAAAGGAAATCCAGGTAACATCAAGGCGTTCTAATCGGTCCACTATCCTGTAATATCCATGTATGATCACTTCTCGGAGAAAGATAAAAAAGAGAGGGTTGCCTCTTCGGAATAAATTGGACATTATGAAGGGAAAGGCCACAAGGAGGTACGCCATGGTCCAACATGCTCCCACTCGAGATGATGCTTGGAAGTTGCTCCATGCCTACACCAGGAATGATGCACTGCTGAGGCACGCGTATGCCGTGGAGGCCGTCATGCGGTATATCGCTCGCAAGAGAGGCGAAGACGCCGAAAAATGGGGCGTCATAGGCCTGGTCCATGACCTGGACTATGAGCAGTTCCCGGAGCAGCACTGCACCAAGACACGTCAACTCCTCGAAGAGGAAAACTGGCCTGAGGAGTATGTCCGCGCGGTCGTCTCCCACGGGTGGGGAATCTGCTCGGATGCGGAACCCTTGAGCGTTCTGGAGAAGACGCTGTATGCCATTGACGAGCTCACGGGCCTGGTTGCCGCGAGCGCCCTGGTGAGGCCGAGCAGGAGCGTGATGGATCTCACGGTGAGCTCGGTCAAAAAAAAGTGGAAGAACCCGGCATTTGCCGCAGGGGTGAACAGGTCGGTCATCACCAGGGGAGCGGAGATGCTGGGGGTGACGGTAGAGGATCTCATCGAGGACACCATCATGGGGATGCGCGAGGTTGCCGAGGCGATCGGATTGAAGGGAGAGCCTGGGGGCAACGCCCCGTGAGTGGTCGGCCACACCGGTGAGGGCGGCAAGCCTTGTCCACCGGCACCCGGGACAAGGGATGCCCGGACGGCGCAGACACAAAGAGACGGAAAGGGATACACCATGGTCAGAAAGATTTTCGACGGCTTGTACGGATTCATCTGGCAGGATTACCAGCAGAACAACTGCAACACCTACCTCATCGACGACGGGAAGAAGATCCTGATCGACCCGGGGCACAGCCACCTCTTCAGTCATGTGGAGAGGGGACTGGCGTCGCTGAAAATCGACCCGGCCACCATCGACCTCGTCATCGTCACCCATGCGCACCCCGACCACATGGAGGCCGCGGACCATTTCACGAAGCCCACCCAGGTGGCCATGGGCAAGACGGATTACGAGTACATCAAGAAATTTGCAGGTGCTTACTACTCCATCCCGGAGCCGGATATCTTCCTGACCCCGGGTGAACTCCAGGTGGGAAAACTCCAGTTCGAGGTCATCGAGACACCGGGACATACCCCCGGGTCCCTCTGCCTGTACTGGCCGAAACACGAGGCACTGTTCACCGGAGATCTCGTGTTCGATCAGGGCATAGGCCGCACGGACCTCCCCGGCGGGAGCCCCCAGCAGCTCAAGGAGAGTATCCTGAAGGTCGAGACGTTAGGCCCGAAGTTTCTGCTTCCCGGCCACGGCGGCGTCATTGGCGGAAAGGTCGAGGTACGGAACAACTTCAAACTGGTGGAGGAGTACTGGTTCAAGTACCTCTGAGCGTGTTCGTCCGGGCGATGAACTCTTCCTTGAGCTCCTTGGCTGCGGCTTTCCAGGCCTTGTCATGCTCCACATTGGGCAACACGGCCGTCCCGGAGATCTCCATGCCCTTAAGCTCCGACCGCCTGCGCTCACGATGCTCGTGTCTCAGGAGATCGAACCGGGCACGGTATGCGGCGATGGTCTCCCTGACCTCTCTGACATCGAGGTCGAGAACCTCGTCGAGCGCCTGGAATATCGGGGCATTGTCGTTATCCGGGTCGATGTGTCCGATGAGTTCATCCCGCAGGATATCCCTGAAGGCAGGGCTCAGGCCAGGTTGCGACTTGAGGGAGGACCCGAGCTCCGAGACCGTAACCCTGTTGTCGATGAGCCTCTGCACGAGTCCCCGGGCACTGTCCCTCCACTCCTTCATGTGCAGGGACTCCCTCTCCTCTTCACTCATGGAGAGGTTCCTGGTCCTCTCCATAACCAGATCCAGCGTGCTCTTGATCTTTGCCATCGTACGTCTTCCTTGCGTCAGTAAGTATCCGAACCTTACATAGGCCCCTCTTTGTCCCCATTCAAGTCCCGGCTGGGGAAACGGGGACGTCTTCAATCATGCGCCACCCCGCTGCCGCGATCTTCGCGGACATGCCCATGTCCCGGTTGTCGAAGCGGATCACCCGGAAGCCTCGGGCAGCGAGGCTGCTGCAGAAATCCTCCTCCCACATGATCATCTGGCAGCTGAGCCCCATGATGAGGACCAACGGAGATGCTGCCGCATCTCCAAACGTGTCATAGGCGATCTCAATACTTTTGACTCTCGCAAGAGAGGTCCCCGTGTGAGTGATGCGCTTTCCCATCTCGGCTCTCAACAAGGGCATGAGCCCTTTCATTGGTCATCCATCTCCTTTGAATAGTACCAAATCCCCCACCGGGGAAGAAGAAAAATGATCGGACACCGGGTGCACCCGGCTCAAGGGTGCATGGTTGAGCGCGGCATCTCTATACTGACTGCCCCTGCGATGAGAGCACGCTCCCAACTCAGGGAGGACATTTCAATCGAGCTAAAAAGGGACATCATCAAAGATCCGAGGCAAATGTTCCGGTCAAAACTGTCCGGTCAAAACTTGACATTCCAATGCTATGAATTAATTTCTATACCAGGTTTGTTGTAATGGTCTTTGTGTATTCATATGGAATTACACGTTTCTCACATCATCAAAATCTCCAGAGGAGGCAGGTATGGTTTCAGGAGGAATAGCGTTACTGTATCTTGTTCTCGCTATCGCGCTCATCATCTATCTCACTGCACGGTATCACATGAATGCGTTTGTGGTGCTGCTTCTCGTGGCATTTCTCTACGGTCTGTTTTCCGGCATGCCGCTGCCCGACATCGTGAAAAACATCCGGACCGGCTTCGGGAATACCCTTGCGTATATCGGCATAGTCATCGTTGCGGGCACCATCATCGGAACCATCCTCGAAAAGACAGGGGGTGCCCTTGCCATGACGAACACGATACTCAGGGTCGTGGGGAAAGATCGCTCCCCCCTCGCCATGAGCATTGCAGGTTACGTCGTGTCCATTCCGGTATTCTGCGACTCCGGCTTTGTCATTCTCACCCCGCTGAACAAGGCACTTGCGGAAGAAACGGGCAAATCCATGGCCGTCATGGCGGTTGCCCTCGCCACAGGTCTCTACGCAACCCACTGCCTCGTGCCTCCTACGCCCGGGCCGATCGCCGCAGCGGGAATCCTGAATGCCGACCTCGGAATGCTCATCGGGGTTGGCCTTATTGCCTCCATTCCCCCGATGATCGCCGGATATCTCTGGGCAACGCTCTTTGCCAAGCGCTATGAAATCAAGGCTCAGCTTGCAGAGAGCTATGACTCGTTAATGCAGAAATACGGAAAGCTGCCTTCAACCACGTTGTCGTTCGCACCCATCGTCGTGCCGATTGTCCTGATCCTTTTCAAATCCGTTTCCGATTTTCCCACCAAACCTTTCGGCGAAGGCTTGAGTGCGCGGATTCTGAGCTTCATCGGAGACCCTGTTACCGCCTTGCTCATCGGTGTTTTTCTCGCCCTGCTGCTCGTGAAGAGCGAGGCGAAAAAGGAAGCGATCAGCTCATGGATGGATCTGGGGGTAAAGAATGCAGCTTTGATCCTTGCCATAACCGGGGCAGGAGGGTCATTCGGGGCGATACTCAAGGCTTCTCCCATGGGGGATTTCCTGGGCAATACCCTTTCAACCTACAATCTCGGGATATTGCTCCCCTTCATCATTGCCGCTGCGCTGAAAACGGCCCAAGGTTCCTCAACCGTGGCGATCATCACCACTGCTTCGATCATGGCCCCTCTTATCGAATCCCTGGGATTACACCCGGTCCTCACGGTTCTCGCGATCGGCGCAGGCTCCATGACGGTGTCCCATGCAAACGACTCTTATTTCTGGGTTGTATCGCAGTTTTCCGACATGGAGGTTCCGGTGGCCTACCGGGCCTATACGACGGCCACATTGGTCGAAGGGGTCGTGGCAATTATTGGGATAATGGTGCTATCCTTCTTCATCACCGTATAACGGACAGCTCAAAGGAGAGGCCGGAGCTTCCGGCCCTCTCGGCCGGCAGGTCGCGGGAATGCGGCCGAGGGATCTCCCCTGCCCGACACACGGTATTGGTTTACGAAAACATTTAAGGCGGGTCGAATGCTTCTATTGACAAGGAAATTGCTTGAGCGGTTCGCGTACAATGCGCTGGGAATGCAGAATTACGAGAAAGCCATCACCTGCTTCCGAAAGATCGTGGATGCGTTCCCGGATGAAAAGGGAACCCACTACAACTATGCCGTGAGCCTGATAGGTGCCGGGAAAACAGGCGAGGCTGAAATCCATCTTATCCGGGAGATCGCTGTCTCCGGACAACGGTATGAGGTGCTTCTTGCCCTGGGCGAGTTATTCTACGCGGGCAACAAGCGAAGCAGTGCCGAGACCTACCTCAAGAAGGCACTCGAGCACTGCGCGGATGAAAAGGCGGCCCGACTGCTACGGGAAAAGCTCGCTGTGACGGGAGATCCGGAACGATACAGGGATATGATAAAGGGATATGGCCTGTTTGAAGAGGGGGCGAGATTGCTGGACACCCGGGAATGGGAAAAGGCCAGAACTCTTTTCCTGGAGGCGCTGAAGCTCGATCCCGGCAACCCGATGACATACAACAATCTGGGCGTCATTGCACTCAATCATGAGAACCAACCCGAGACAGCAAGAGCGTATTTCGAAAAGGCATCCCATCTCTCGGATCTTATGATAATAAAGAGAAATATGCAAAAGGCCGTTTTCCACATTGAGAAGGCCCGTGCGTCCGGTGAAAAAACCTTTCCGGCAAGGGAGGGTGCATGAACCCCGCAGAGGATCTGAAGGAGATCTTTCTCAAGGCGCTCGAAAGGGTCGACCCTTACCGGATGATCACCGGGAATATCAGGACGACAGGAGACATGCTGTCGATCACCCAGGAGGAAAGCACCCTCACGGAGGACCTCTCAAGGTATGATGAACTCCTGGTTCTCGGCATAGGGAAAGCTGCGGTAAAGATGGCCCGTGCCATCGAGGAGATCCTGGGCGACAGAATTACCCGGGGCTCGGTCATCACCAAGTACGGGCATGCAGAGAAGCTCCGCAAGATCCATGTCCTGGAGGCATCCCATCCCATCCCCGACCGGAACAGCATCAACGGCGCACAGGAGCTCTACCGCCTTGCGCATGATGCCGACGAGAAAACCCTCATCATCAATCTCGTATCCGGAGGCGGGTCAGCCCTCTTCACCCTTCCCCAGGAGGGGATCAGCCTCGAGGACACCCGGGAGGTGACGAAGATCCTGCTCGACTGCGGAGCAGACATCAAAGAGATCAACTGCATACGGAAACACCTGTCCAGGGTCAAGGGCGGTCATTTTGCACGGATTTCCCACCCTGCGAGGATGATCAACCTCATCCTGTCGGATGTCGTGGGCGACAGGCTCGATACCATTGCATCCGGGATCACTGTCGCGGACAACACCACGTTTGCCCAGGCCCGGGACATCCTGAGGAA
>JAJFUP010000100.1 GCA_021372395.1 Deltaproteobacteria bacterium | reverse complement strand
GAGAGCCACCACCTTCTACACCACCGGCACCACGGGCCTTCCCAAGGGGGTGTTCTTCTCCCACCGGCAGCTCGTGATACATACCTTAAGCGTGTGCATCGCCGTGAGCTGTCACGACACCCCGAACCGGTTCTCCACCTCCGACGTCTACATGCCTATCACGCCCATGTTCCACGTCCATGCGTGGGGATTCCCGTACATCGCCACCATGATGGGGGTGAAGCAGGTCTACCCGGGCAAGTACGAGCCCGAGATGCTCCTCAAGCTCATACTGGAAGAGCGGGTCACCTATTCCCACTGCGTGCCCACCATCCTCCAGATGCTGGTGAGCAGCCCGATCATCAAAAAGTTCGATCTCTCCTACTGGAAGTGCATCATCGGCGGGTCCAGGCTTCCCAAGGGGCTTGCCAGGGCGGCGCTCGATCTCGGGATTCCGGTGATGGCCGGCTACGGCATGTCCGAGACCTGCCCCGTGATCAGTGTCGCGAACCTGAAACCCTCCATGAAAAACCTGGACAACGAGCAGAAGAGCGAGGTCGTCATCAAGACCGGCATGCCCATTCCCCTCATGGATGCCAGGATCGTCGACATGAACGGGAACTTCCAGCCGGCCGACGGGAGCTCCACCGGCGAGATCGTGGTTCGCTCTCCCTGGCTCACCCATGGCTATCACAACGACCCGGAGAGGACTTCCGAGCTCTGGCGCGACGGGTGGCTTCACACCGGGGATGTGGCCCACATGGACCCGGACGGGTACATCCAGATCACCGACCGGCTCAAGGATGTCATCAAGACCGGGGGTGAGTGGATATCCTCTCTCGACCTGGAGAATGCCATCAGCACCCACGAGGCAGTGCAGGAGGCAGCGGCCATCGGCGTCCCTGACCCCAAGTGGGGCGAACGGCCCATGCTCATCGTGATCCTCAAGCCCCAGTTCCAGGGTGACGGCGTGACCGATGAGGTGCTCAGGCAGTTCATGAAGAACTGCGCAGCGCAAGGCAAGATCCCGAAATACGCCGTGCCCGACCGCTACGCCATCACACATGAGATCCCCAAGACCAGCGTGGGGAAGGTCGACAAGAAGCTGCTCAGGACGCTCTATGCGCAGGATCAGCTGGCCGCCTCGTAAGACACGGTACGACCGGGTACTTCGTCTTGGACTGCAGGCAACACGCCCAGCACGTGGGGCGGGCATTTCAGCCCGCCCCATTCTTTCATACAGCACCGGATGTCGATCTTTGATTTTCAGGTCATACATTGCACTCCTTCGCAGGGAATCGCCATGCCCTGCTCCTGATGCTGTTTCAATCGTTGACAAGGATTCCCGCCTGATGGTAAAGGAACCCGCTGCCGGCCAAGGATGACGACCAAGGGGACAAGCGCGCTCTGCCGGAAAGCAGCTTCAGTGAGAATTGGATACGCCGCGTAGAGGGATCGAAGAGATCAATACGCATGCACTCAGGGGTTTTCTTCACAAAATCAGTGATCTCTGCCTGATAGGTCATCTTCCTACACGCATTTCATCCAATTCATCACAGAAGAAATGGTTTGGCGCCGATTGTCTCGAAAGGCGTTTTACCCGATGCTCGCACAACGCAAGATGCTGGTAAAGGAGTGTATCATGGCACAGACAGGCCTTGTCAAAGGACAGCAGTACGAGTTTCAGCTCAACATCAAAGACCTGCTTACGAGCCCCCGGTTCAGCGCGGGCAAACAGGAGATCGTCTACCGGGACAAGATGCGCTACACCTACCGCGACCTCTTCGAGCGGATCAACCGGCTCGGGAGTGCCCTGAACAGGCTCGGGGTGAAGAAGGGGGACACGGTGGCCGTCTTCGACTACGACTCCCACCGCTACCTCGAGAGCTACTTCGCCGTGCCCATGCTGGGTGCCGTGCTGTTCACCGTGAACTGGCGGCTCTCCCCCGACCAGATCGAGTACATCATGAACCATGCGCAGGCCGATGTCGTGCTCATCCATGCCGACTTCCTGCCCATCCTCGCTTCCATCAAGGACAGGCTCAAGACCATAAAGAAGGTCGTGCTCCTGTCCGACTCTTCCGAGGCGACCCAGACCGACCCGGTCGTCGATACGGAGTACGAGCGGATGCTCGCGGGCTCGTCACCGGAATACGACTTCCCGGAGCTCGACGAGAACAC
>JAJFUP010000077.1 GCA_021372395.1 Deltaproteobacteria bacterium | reverse complement strand
GAGTCGTAGTCGAAGACGGCCACCGTGTCCCCCTTCTTCACCCCGAGCCTGTTCAGGGCACTCCCGAGCCGGTTGATCCGCTCGAAGAGGTCGCGGTAGGTGTAGCGCATCTTGTCCCGGTAGACGATCTCCTGTTTGCCTGCACTGACCTTCGCGTTTGTCAGCAGATCCTTGATGGTGAGCTGAAAGCCGTAGTTCTGTCCTGGTCCAAGGGCGTTTTTATCCATAGTGACCTCCTTTTTGTACAGTTACCCCTGCTATAAAGGATCGTACAAAAGGGGGGTTCCAACAATCGGCAGAGAACTGTTTCTTCTGTGCAGGTTGGGAGGAAATACAGGTAGGGAGATGACCTACCGGACAGGGATCACAGATTCTTACCGCTGTTTCCCCGCGCGTGCGCGCAAGGGGCATCACCTGTCGGTCTTGAGATCCTTCTCTGCCCAGTTCAGCGCGTACCTCAGGAGCTCGGTTGCATTCCGCAGGTTCAGCTTTTCCTTTATCCTCTCCCGGTAGGTCCCGATGGTCTTGACGCTCAAATGGAGCCTATGGCCGATCTCGCTGATGCTCAATCCCTCTCCGATGAGGTGGAAGACCTCGAGCTCGCGATCGGTCAGTGCCTGGAGAGGGGACTCGACGGGTTCCCTGGGGCCCTCGATGAACCGGACGAGGATGTCTTCGGTGACCTTCTTGCTCGCATAGAACCCGCCGCGCATCACCTGGCGTATGGCCTGAACCACAGACTCCGATGCCTCCTGCTTCATGACATAGCCTCTCGCACCCGACCTGAAGGCGCGCTCGGCATAGAGCGCTTCGTCGTGCATGGAGATCACGAGCATGGGCATGCCCTTATAATGCTTGCGGACCTCCTTGATGAGGTCGATGCCGCTCATGTCCTTCAGGGTGATGTCCACGATGATCATGTCGGGCGCAAGGTCGGCTATGGCCTTCCAGGCGGAGTGGTAGTCCTCGGCCTCGCCGCAGACCTCGAGATCGTTCTCCTGGTTGATCAGCTCTGAAAGCCCGTGCCTGAAGATGGGGTGGTCGTCGACGATGAGGATCCGATGCGTGCCCCTGGGATCGGGTCTATCCATGCCCGTTTCCCCCTTCCTTTCCAAGGCTGAAGGTGCAGGTGACGAGCGTGCCTCCGCCCGGATCCGATTCCACCTTGAGCGAAGCCCCGATCATGCGTGCCCGGTAGTGCATGATCCGTATGCCCATGCCGGAGGGTTTGAGGCCCTCCGGTATCCCGATCCCGTTGTCGAGGATGGACAGGGAGCCCTCGTTGTTGGTGTTGAGGAGGTCAATCAGGATCCTGGTGGCCTTGCCGTGCTCGATGGCGTTGTGGATGGACTCCTTGGTGATGTAATAGAGGTGGGTTGCCAGGGTGTTGTCCCTGATGGGGACATGTCTGGGGCAGTTGAACGTGCAGGTGATGTTGAATATGCCCGCGGTGGACCCCGAGAGTTCTTCCAGCGACGCCTCGAGACCGTGCGAGGCGAGGTGAACCGGGCACAGACCCCGGGCGAGCTGCCTCGTCTTCTTGATGGCCTCCTTCACGAGGCCGTTGATCTCGCCGGCATAGCGGGCATCCTCAGGCGATTTCGCCTGGAGGGTGTTCTTGAGCACCGTGGTCATGACATCGATGCCGATGAGGTGCTGGCCGAGGTCGTCGTGGAGTTCGTAACCGATCTTCTGACGCTCGCGCTCGGAGGTGTCGAGGATCTCCTTTTCCAGCTGCCGCCTCTCGGTGATGTCGGTGATGACCCCGAAGCCTCCGATGAAGCGTCCCTGGGAATCGAACATGGCCCGGGGCGAGACGATGGTGTAGATGGGTGTGCCGTCCTTGCCCCGCCAGGTAACCTCGTAGGATTCCGGGGCGTTGGCGTTCCTCATGTTCTGCATCCACAGCTCCAGGTCCTGCTCGCTGATGAATGCCCTGGAGGGTTTCCCCACGATTTCGTCGCGCGGGAGATCGAGGATCTTGCATATCTTGTCGTTCACATAGGTGATGATGCCCCGGCGGTTCTGGATTCCGAGGCCCTCGTTCATGGTCTCCACGAGCAGGCGGAACCGCTCCTCGCTGTCGCGCAGGGCCCTTTCCGCCTTGATCCTCTCCGATATGTCCACCATGGAGGCAATGCTGAGGCTGGTGCCGGGGATCATGGCGATGGTCATGAAGATATCGAGGTGCTCGCCCTTCTTGTTCCTGATCTTGAACTCATAGTTCCGGGGGGCTGAGTCGGGATGGCCCCTCCTCTTGCGGTGGTAATCCAGCAGCCTTTCCACATCGTCCTCGGCCACGAAACGCGTCCAGGTCTGTCCCGTGATCTCCTCGGGGGTATACCCCGTGAAGATGCCGAAGTCGTTGTTCAGCATGGCGATGGTGGTGTCTTCTTCGATGAGGATCGTTGCCGTGCCCGAGTTTTCGAAGAGGGTCTTGTAAAACTTCTCCGACTCTTTGAGGTCCTGTTCGATCTGCTGATATTTGGCGGCGCGGGCATGGAGCTCCTTGATTTCAGATCGCAGCTCCACGAGTTCTTCCCGGAGCTGTTCTTTTGTCCTGCGATCGTTTCCCATGAAGCCTTGCCCCCTCATACCCTGGCGGAATTCTAGCGCAGATGGCGATCACTGTCCACGGTTGATACGCTTTGGGCGGCTGATGAGAGAATAGATTCGGGCAGATACCCGGCCTGCTGGAAAAAATCTTCAGACGGTTTCGCGAACCGGGATGTTCCGGGTCTTCAGAAAGGACTTGATCTCGGCTATGGTGTACTCGCGGTAGTGGACCATGGAGGCGATGAGCGCTGCGTCGGCCCCGGCCTTGAGGAAAACGTCGCTCAGGTGCTCTGGCTTTCCTGCACCGCCGGACGCGATCACCGGGATGCCGACGCTGCGGGAGATGAGTGACGTGAGGGTGAGTTCGTAGCCCGTGGTGGTGCCGTCGGCATCGATGGAGTTCAGGCAGATCTCCCCGGCGCCCAGGTCCTGGGCCTTTCTCGCCCACGCCAGGGCGTCGATGCCCATGGAGGTCCTGCCTCCGTTGATCACCACCTCGTAGCCGGAAGGGATCTTCTCGCTCGGGACCACTTGTTTTGCATCCATGCCGAGCACGATGCACTGGCTGCCGAAGTGCCGCGCCCCTTCGGAGATGATGCCGGGGTCGGCAACGGCTGCGCTGTTGACGCTGATCTTCTCCGCCCCTGCATCCAGCACCCGGTACATGTCGTCGAGGGTCCGGATGCCCCCGCCCACGGAAAAGGGGATGAAGATGTTCGCAGCCACGCCGCTGACCACGTCGATCATGATGGCACGACCCTCACTGGAGGCGGTGATGTCGTAGAAGACCAGCTCGTCCACGCCCTGCTCGTAGTAGTCCCGGGCCATCTCCACCGGGTCGCCGATGTCGACGTTGTCCTTGAACCGGATGCCCTTCGTGGTCTTGCCGTCTCTCACGTCGAGGCAGACGATGATTCTCTTGCTGAGCATGGTCTTCATCCCTTCCGAAGGTATGTATTAGGTCAATCTCGTGCAATTTTCCAGAGGAATGTAGCGGGAGAAGGATCAAAATGGGGTTCGGCTTGTGAGGGTATGAATTGTTCAACACTTTTTTATTGTTAATCGAGGGATGCTCCGAAACCTATGTTCAGCTCAATGCTGCAGCAGGGTAAAGACGCGCGAAGGTGTTGCTCTGGGTGACGAAACTCTCAGTGACGTTGAATACCCTGAGAAAACGGATGAGTTGCCGGATAGATCTCTTAGGAAAGGCACGGCCGGGAGACGCATCTCCCGGCCGTGCCGTGCACGATCTTTCTCTATGAGGCGAAGCTCTCGGTTGCGATCTCCATGATGGAGAGGTCTTCACTCTTGATGGCCTTCACCACTGCATCCACCTCGGGAAGTACGTTCTTGATGAAGTACCGGGCGGATTTGATCTTGCCGTCATAGAAGGCCGCGTCCTTGCTCTCCTTGACGAAGGCGGCGAGGCCGAACGGGTCCGAGGCGTCCACGCCCTTTGCGCTGCACAGGGCGGTGAGCTTTTCCAGGGCGATCCCTGCCTGCCACAGGAGAAGCCAGGCCGACACGATCTTTCCCATCATCATCAGGAAGGGGTAGGCATTGCCGATGGGGACGAGGAACTTGCCGGCCTTGGCGCAGGAACCGAAGAACATCCCCATCTCGGCCAGTGCGTTGACCCCTGCCTGCACGTCATCTGCCAGACCATTGAGGGCCTTGTTGTCCCGGTACTTGGCAACGGTGGCGCCCATCTCGCCCAAAAGGGTCATGAAGTATGTCCCCTTTTTCATGCCCATCTTCCGGCCCACGAGGTCCAGGGCCTGGATGCCGTTGGTGCCCTCGTAGATGGATGCGATCTTCTCGTCGCGCATGAACTGCTCGATGGGGTACTCGCTGCAGAATCCGTACCCGCCGTAACACTGCATGGCCGTCTCCGTCACCCGGAAGCCGATGTCCGTGCAGTAGGCCTTCACGATGGGGGTGAGCACCTCCACGATCCCCAGCCACTTTTCCGCCTCGACCGGGTCTTTGAGACTCGATGCCTTGTCCCCGCAGACCGTGGCATAGTACATGAGCGCCCTCATGCTCTCGACGTTCGCCTTCATCCACAGAAGCATACGCCTGACATCCGGGTGCTCTATGATGGCGACGCGCGGCGCCTCGGGGTTTTTGAAATCCATGAGCGACGATCCCTGAAGCCGTTCTTTCGTGTACTGGAGCGCGTGGAGGTAGGCGATGGAAGCGCTCGTGAGGCCCTGCAGCCCCGTGGCGATCCTCGCCTCGTTCATCATCTGGAACATGACCTTCATGCCCGATCTTTCCTCGCCCAGCAGTTCGCCATAGCAGTCGTTGTTGTCGCCGAAGTTGATGACGCAGGTCGAGCTGCCGTGGATGCCCATCTTCTCCTCGATCTTGCCGATCTCGAAGTCGTTGCGCCTTCCCAGCGAGCCGTCCTCATTCACCAGGAACTTGGGCACGATGAAGATGGAGATGCCCTTGGTCCCTGCAGGATCTCCCTCGATACGCGCAAGCACGGGGTGGATGATGTTTTCCGTGAGATCCTGATCTCCCCCGGTGATGAACATCTTCGTGCCCTGTATCTTGAAGGTGCCGTCGGGCTGTCGGATGGCCTTGGTGCTCAGATTTCCCACATCGCTGCCCGCGCCCGGCTCAGTGAGGCACATGGAGCCCCCCCACTGGCCGCTGATCATCTTGGGGATATATTTCTTCTTCTGCTCCTCGGTTCCGTAAACCCCGATGAGGTGAGATGCCCCTTCGCCGAGGCCCGGGTAGGAGGAGAAGGCGAAGTTGTGCACGAACCAGTCGTGGGATGCGACCCTCATGATGAAGGGAAGCCCCTGTCCCCCGTGCTCCTGGGGAAAAGACATGCAGTTCCATCCGGCCTCGCAGAAGAGCTTGTAGGGCCTGTGGAAGCACTTGGGGACGTAGACCTGTCCGTTCTCCAGCCTGCAGCCTTCCCTGTCGGATTCCTCCAGGGTGGGGAGGATCTCCTCCACGGCGAACTTTTGCGCCTCGGACAGGATCATGTCGAACATGTCTCTGGAAAAATCCGCGTATTTCTCTGTTTCGCAGAGTTTCTCCACCTCCAGCATCTCGTACAGGACGAACTTCTGGTCCCTCTCGTCCAAAATCAGGTTGGCCATTGAACCCTCCTCGTAAAGTCGATGGTTTTTTCTCTTCCGCTCCATGGCCCATGAATGACGGGGGCTGACAGGTGTTCTCCGTACGGACAAAGACCACGGGGCCGGGAAAAAGACAATGTATTACAATAATAATATGATACGATAAATAGAACCACAATTACGGTGTGTTGTCAAGACACTTCGGCATTCAGGCGACGCGAAGGGGTCAAAGAGAACCCCCCCGGGGAGGGGGCATCGCAACGGTACCTGGAGGATCAGTGACGGACCAGCGGTTGTCCGGCTTCGTCTTCGGCCCTGGCGGGGGCACTCGGTGAATCCGTATAGTTCGGGGCTTGTCGCAGATGCGAGAGCGCCTTCCTGTTGCGGAGGATTTCCTTCCTCAGGTAATGGATCTGGGAGGCCAGGAAGCCGAAGGAGAGGATCTGGATGCCGCCCAGGATGAAGAGAACCATGAGGGTGATGAGCGGCCGGCTGGGGTTGAGGATGCCTCCACTGTACAGAAAGAGGATGTGGGCGCCGAGTCCCAGGCCGATGAGGGTCAGAAGGATTCCGATGAAACCGAAGAGGAGCGCCGGGCGTTCGAGGATGGTGAATGCCACGTGCGAAACAGCCGTGGACTTGAAGGCGAACTTCGAGCTCCCCTTTTTTCTCGAGGTGAGGGTGGCCGGGATCTCCTTTACCTTGTACCCCATGGCCAGCACCTTGGAGAGGATCTCGAGGTGGATCTCCTTGCCCTCGGATTCGAGGTCGAGGCTCGAGATGACCTCATTTCTGTAGCACCTGACAATGCAGGTGATGGTGTGGATCTTCTCGGGCATCGACAGCTGCAGCACCTTGTTCCCGAGTCTGGAGATGAGGAGCCTGTCCTTCGGGACACCCTCGGTTTTTCCCCCTTCCATGTAGGGGCTTGCAAGAACGACATCCACGTCGCTCTCTTCTTCAAGGACCTTTACCATGTCCAGGATGTATCCGGGATCATACGAGAGGTCGGCGTCGATGGTGGCGATGTACTGCCCGCGGGCAGCCTTGAGCCCATACCTGAGGGCCTTGCCCCTGCCGCCGTTCTTCCAGTAGGAGACCACGCGGACATGGCCGTCGCGGGAGGCGATCTCGTCGAGGATTTTCAGAGTGTTGTCCGTGCTGCCGTCGTTGACCGGGATGATCTCGAAGGGACGGCCCCTGTCCTGGAGGGTCCTGCTCACCCGGGCAATTGTTTCAAGCGCGTTTTCTTCCTCGTTGTACATGGGAATGATGACGCTGACCGTGATCCGGGAATCTCCCCTCATGCCGTCTCCGTCGTCCATAGCCTGATCATATAGTGAATATTCGGCAGATTGTATAGAATACTTTGGGCCTCTTCATTTTACCCGGTCAAGGGTGCAGTGCCCGGTGCAGGGCAAAACGGACCACCCCTGTCGGGGAGATCCGTGAGGGATGAAGGAGGAGTGAGGCTGAAAAACGCCGCGAATCAGGTCTGGTAGGGCCTGGTTACGCAGGCGCTACCAGTGCAGCAATAAGAATGCCAGAGGAGAATCTCCTATAATAAACCGATTACATTGAATAATATCGATAAGGCCCTAATTCCCCTCCGCCGGAGGGGAAAAGGGATTCCCTTTTTTTGGCAAGGATTTTCGCCAGTCTTAAATGAGGCTGGTGGAAAAGTACCGCTCGACCCGGTCTGGCAGAACCGTGGCAATGATCTTGTCTTTGCCGAACTTCTCGGCCATCCTCCGGCACGCCCAGACATTTGCCCCGGCAGAGGTGCCCACGAGCAGACCGGCCTTGTGGGCCAGCATCCGGCTCGTATCGAAGGCGTCGTCGTCGGTCACCTCCACCACCTCATCGATGAGGGTTGTGTCCAGTACCGGAGGGATGAACCCGTCACCGATGCCTTCGATCCGGTGGAGTCCGGGTTCGTCTCCGAGCAGAGCGGAGACGTTCATGGGCTCCACCGCGACGATGACGGTATCCTTGTTCCGCTCTTTCAAGAATTTGCCCACGCCCTGCAGAGTTCCTCCGCTGCCGAGGCCCGACACGAAGACATCCACCTGGTGCCTGAGCTGGGACCAGATCTCGGGGCCGGTGGTGAGGTAGTGGGCCAGCGGGTTGTTGGGGTTCTCGAACTGCTGGGGAACGTACACGTTGTCCCGGGTCTTCTGGAGCTCTTTGATGACCCGGATGCAGCCCTCGATACTCTCTTTTGCCGGGGTCAGGATGAGTTCCGCGCCGAGTGCGCGGATGATCTTCTTGCGTTCCTCGCTCATGTTTTCGGGCATCACGATAATTACCTGGTGACCCATGAGGCCTCCCACCAGCGCCATGCCGATCCCGGTGTTTCCGGACGTGGGTTCTGCAATGATGTCGCCGTCTTTGAGCTGGCCGGCCTTCTTCGCCTCCTGCAGCATGAACAGCGCCACCCGATCCTTGATGCTGCCGCCTGGGTTCAGGTGCTCGGCCTTTGCAAAGATGTTGGCGTCGAGGACGCTCTTCAGGCACACGATGGGGGTGTTTCCGATCTGATCAAGGACGTTCTTGGAATACATTCGTCTGCTCCTGGTGTTGGTCTCTTTTTGGCTCCCGGGGGCAAGAGCACACATGCGATGTCAGAGCGTTCCAGACCGGATCCGGGTTGTCGAACCAATGATTAGACAACCGGAAACTGGCTGTCAAGCGATATTCTCTGCATTGGCATGAGCGCAGGCCGGGTCCCGGGGATGGTTGATGGAGGGAGAGTTGCGGGCCGCTGCCATGCGTCGGACGGACGGAATGCCGGAGGGTCAGCAAATACCCGGCATGGCGAGGCGATGGGAGAAATTCCTCAGGAGGACGCTGTCGATGCCGTGATCTCCCAGTGAGATCTCATTCCTGCCGGCGCCGTGGAAGTCGGTCCCGCCGGTGATGGCAAGCCCCGACTCGCGGGCTATCCGGTCGTAAAGGGTGATATGCTCGCGGGAGTGATCGGGATAATGGACCTCTATCCCGGCAAGGCCGGCCCTGGAGAGCTCGCCGATGAAGTCTTTCAACCCCATATCGGTAAGGCCCAGGGTGGATGGATGCGCCAGTACGGGGAGGCCTCCGTGGCGCCCGATGAGAGAGACGGCCTTCTGCCAGGTCATCTTTTCCTTCTCCACATAGGCCCTTTTCCCCTTGCCGAGGTATTCCAGGAATGCCTCATCGAAGGTGCGCACATACCCTTTCTTGAGGAGGGCCTTGGCGATATGGGGCCTGCCGATCTGGGCATCTCCGGCGATACGTATGACATCCGCTTCGGCTATCATGATCCCGAGGCTGTTGAGCTTCGCGATGATCCGGGGGAGCCGGTTTCTCCGGGCCTCCTGCACCTGTGCGAGGGCGTCCTCCAGTCCTTCGGGGAAGGATGGGAAGTAGCCGAGGAT
>JAJFUP010000052.1 GCA_021372395.1 Deltaproteobacteria bacterium | reverse complement strand
GATGGTGTCGTTGAACAGGATCATCTCCTGGGTCACCATGGCGATGTTTTCCCGCAGCGAGGTCAGCGTCACGTCCCTCACGTCCGTGCCTCCCACCAGGATCTCCCCGGAGCTCACGTCGAAGAACCGGGGCAGGAGGTTCGCCATGGTGGACTTGCCCGACCCCGACTCGCCCACGAGCGCCATCTGCCTGCCCTTTTGTGCGGTGAAGGAGATCCCCTCGAGCGCATACACCTCGTCGCCCGTGTAGCTGAACCACACGTCTTTGAACGCGAAGTCGCCCTCTACCCGGCCGAGCTTTTGTGCAGCAGGCTTTTCGAGGATCTCGGGCTTCGTGTCCAGCAGGTCGAAGATCCTTCGGGCTGCAGCGATCCCTTCCTGGATCTCGATGTTCACCTTGTTCAGCTTGCGGATCGGTGCATAGAGCATGGAGAGCGCGGTGATGAAAGACATGAACTCGCCTGCGGTCATTTCGCCCCTGATCACCCTCAACCCGCCGTACCAGAGGAGGAATGCCGTGGCAAGCCCGCCGATGAGTTCCATCAGGGGCCCGGAAACGGCCCTCACCGATATGCGCTTCATCCAGTTCAGGTAGTAGTTCCTGTTTTCTTCTGAGAACCGCTGCTTCTCGTACTCCTCCATGTTGTAGGCCTTCACGATCCTGATGCCGCTGATGGCCTCGTCCAGGATGCTCATGACATTGCCCATGACCCGCATGCCCTTGGTGGAGTATTTCTTCAGCCTCTTGCCGAATTTGTTGATGGGATAGACAACCAGGGGGAAGACGAGGATGGCGATGACGGCCAGGCTCCAGTCGCGGTAGAACACGGCCGCAACGAGCCCGACGAGCGTGAGGGACTGACGGATGAAGTCGGTGATGGACTCGGTGACGGAGAGCTGGACCAGGTTGACGTCGTTGGTGATCCGCGAGATGAGGACGCCGGTGGGGGTGCGGATGAAGTAGGGCATGGAAAGCGTCTGGATGTGCCCATAGAGCGCGTTCCTGAGGTCCATGATGACGCGCTGCCCCACGTCGTTCATGAGGTAGTAGCCGAAGTAGTCGCACACGCTCTTGATGAGGTAGATGGCTATGACGGCTCCTGCGATGAGCTGGAGCATCAGGACATTCTTGCCGATGAAGATGTCGTCCATGACGTTCTTCACGAGAAGGGCGATGGCAGGCATGGCTGCGGCTATGATCACCGACAGGATGAGGGAAAGCACCAGTTTGGAGCGGTAGGGCTTGACGTAGCCCAGCAGCCTGCGATACGTGCTGAAGTCGTTCATGTGCTCTCCAGGAGCTCTCTGGCCCAGGTTGCAACCCCGATGGACGCCTTCGATGTGCCGAGCGATTCCCTCAGGTCGGTAAAGGTCTTTTGCGTGGCCTCAAAAAGTGCCCTGTCCTCGAGGTAGAGCAGGACTGTGCGGGCAAGGTCCTCGGTGGTGAGGTCCTGCTGGATGAGCTCGGGCACAATGGTCCTGCCGGCGATGATGTTGGGCATGCCGATGTGTTTGACCCGGACAAAGGCCTTTGCAAGGAAATAGTTGAGCGGCGAGGTGCGGTAGCAGATGACCTCGGGTACGCCCCGAAGAGCCATCTCCAGGGTGGAGGTGCCGGATTTCACCATGGCAAGGTCCACCTCGGGAATTTCCGTCTCGAGGATGACGTCTTCATCGCACCTTTGCCTGATGATCTCTGCGTCGATGCCTGCGGCCACGGGCAGGTGCCAGGTGAGGCCCTTGTGCCTGCGCCCTACGATGCGTTTTGCCCCCATCATCACCGGGAGCATCCGCTCGATCTCGTGGATCCTGCTGCCGGGCATGATCCCGATCCTTTCCGGCGGCCACGAGGCCTTCCGGACAATGGGCGGGTGCTCCATGAAGGGGTGACCCACGTAACGGGTATTCACGCCGTAAGCAGAGAAGAACCCGGCCTCGAAGGGGAAGATGACGGCAAGCCCATCGATCATGCCGGCAAGGGTTCTGGCTCGTGAGCGCCTCCATGCCCAGGCCTGGGGAGCGATGTAGTAGAGGACCCGCACGCCGATGCGTTTCGCGTGTCGTGCAAGACGCATGTTGAAGTCGGGCAGGTCCACCGGGATGAGGAGCGAGGGGCCCCTCTCTTTCATGAGGCGTTTCAGGCCGTCATAGGTCTGAAAGATCGTGCGGATCCTTGGCAGGACATCGGTGATCCCCATAACCGAGAGCTCATCCATGTCATGGATGCATTCCATCCCCGCAGCAGCCATCTCGGGGCCCCCCATGCCGAAGATCTCCACCTCGGGCATCATGGCCTTCAATTCCCTGATCACGCCGGCGGCATGCCTGTCGGCACTCGCCTCGCCTGCCACCATGAGTATTCTCTGTGCCGTCATCGTGCCGGGATAATGAGTGCGTTCTTGATGGTGTAAGCCATCTCGAGGGCTTTGAGGCCCGCGGCACCGTCCACCACCACTTCGGTTCTTTGCCGTACGGCATCGACAAAGGAGCGGATCTCACTGGCCAGGGCATCCGATTCGGACATGGAGATGTGCCGGTGATCGATCTGCCTGTCCGGGGTGAGGGTGTACACATCCACCGCCGACCTGGCGAAATCGATGGAGAAGTAGGCATCGGGCTGAAAGATCCTGATCTTTCGCATCACATCCGCGCTGACCCGGCTTGCGGTGATGTTGGCGATACAGCCGGATTCGAATCTGAGTCTTGCGTTCGCGATGTCTGCCGAGCTCGTGAGCACAGGGACCCCGACGGCCTCCAGTGAGGCAACGGGTGAATCCACCAGCGAGAGGATGATGTCGATGTCGTGGATCATGATGTCGAGGATCACGTCGACATCCGTGCCCCGTGGTTTGAAGGGGCTTATCCGGTGCGCCTCGATGAACATGGGGTGCGTGATGCTCCCCCGGAGCTCGAGCAGGGCGGGGTTGAACCGTTCCAGGTGGCCGATCTGGAGGACCGGCCCGCCGGCGCGCGATGCCTCGATGATGGCGAGGGCTTCTTCTATGCTCGAGGAGATGGGCTTCTCGAGCAGCACGGCCACCCCTTTTTCGAGCAGCGGGATGGCCACGTTTGCATGGGACGAGGTGGGCACGGCGATACTGACCGCATCGAGCGGCTCGGGGATATCCATCAGGGAAGTGTACGCAACGGTCTCCACCTCGTGTGCCACATGCTCGGCACGTGTCCTGTCGATGTCCACCACCCCCACCAGGTCCACATCCACCATGGATGCGTATTTCTGGGCATGGAACCTGCCCAGGTAACCCACCCCGATCACTGCGACCTTGAGCTTTTTCACCGGGCGACCCCCCTCTTCGACGAGGCGAGGAAGGCTACCAGGTGCAGGATTTCCTCGTGGTCCGGGAATTCCTGCTCCAGGGTGTGGATCGCTTCCTTGAGCATCAGGCCCTGCTTGAAAATGACCCGGTAGGCCTTCTCGATCCGTTCGATCTGTTCTTTCGTGAACCCGTTCCGCTTGAGTCCGATGGTGTTCACCCCGAACAGGGAGGCCCTGTCGCCTGACGCCTTGGCATAGGGGACGATGTCGAGGCTCACCATGGATCCGCCGCCGATGATCGTGTACGCCCCGACGCGGGTGAACTGGTGGATGGCGGCCAGCCCGCCGATGATGGCACAGTCGTTGATTTCGACATGTCCTGCGAGCGTGGCGAGGTTCCCCATGACCACGTGGTTCCCGACCATGCAGTCGTGGGCCACATGGCAGTAGGCCATGATGAGGTTGTCGCTGCCCACCGTGGTGACGCCCCTGTCCTTGAGCGTGCCCCGGTTGATGGTCACGAACTCTCTCACCGTGTTGCGATCGCCGATTGCAAGCCTCGTTTCCTCGCCACGATAGGAGTGGTCCTGTGGAGGGGTCCCGATGCTCGCATACCCCGTGAAGGTGCACCCCCTGCCGATGGTGGTGGGTCCCTGGATCATGCAGTAGGGTCCGATGGCCGTGCCCTCGCCGATGGCAACCTTGTCTCCCACCACGGCATACGGACCGATGTCCACCTCCTCGGCCAGGGTTGCAAGGGGCGAGATACGGGCTGTTGGGTCAATCCTCTGCAAGGGCCTTCACCTTCCTTTCCAGTTCCCGAACGCGTTTGAGCAGCTCCGGCAGATCCTTGTAGACCGTCTGCACCCGGAGCCAGCGGGTGTGATCCATGGCAGGAAATCCGGAGATGACCTTGCCGGGAGGGATATCGGCGACGATGCCGGACCGTGCCGCCGCCGTACACCCATCTCCGACAGTGATATGGCCCGCCACTCCGACCTGGCCGGCGAGCACCACGCCTTTGCCGATACGGGCGCTGCCCGAGATCCCCGTCTGGGCAACGATCACGGTATGATCACCCACCACGACGTTGTGGCCGATCTGGACGAGGTTGTCCATCTTCACGTCGGAACCGATTCGGGTGCTGGTGAGCGCTGCGCGGTCGATGGTGCAGTTGCTGCCGATCTCCACGTGATCTCCGACGATGACCGTCCCCTTCTGGGGGATCTTGGCATGTCGTTTCCCGTCCCAGACGAACCCGAATCCGTCGGATCCGATGACGACGCCCGCGTGGATGATGCAATGCCTGCCCACGGTGCACCCGTCATAGACCACCACGTTGGGGTGCAGCACGGTGTGCTCTCCGATGGATGCCCCGTCGCCGATGAAGCAGCCCGGATAGACGACGCAGTTCTCGAATACACGGGCATCGGCACCCACGTAGACATGCGGGTAGATGCAGGCACCCTCGTGTACGATTGCGTCCGGGTGCACGTATGCCGACTCCGAGATGCCGGCCTTGTGCGGTTTCTCGGGATAGAGGAGATTCAGCACCCGTGCGAAATAGAGGTACGGGTTTTCCGTAATGATCTGGGAAATGGGCAGATCAAGCTCTTCTGCGACGATGATGGCCGCTGCACGGGTCTCGTTGACCTTGCCCCGGTATTTTGGGTTGGCAAGGAAGGTGATGTCCCCGGGCGCCGATTCTTCCAAGGTGGATGCACCCGTTATTTCCCTGTCTTCACCTCGTACGGCGCCTCCGAGGAGTTCGGCCAGACTGGTCAGACGCATCTTCTACTCTTTCTTTGGCTTGGCCTTGCCGGACTTTTCCTGGTAGCGCTTGTTGAAGAGATCCATGATCTGGTCGGTGACGTCGATCCTCTTGGAGGCAAAGATGACCACCGGGTTCGTCTTGTCGAGAATGAGATCGATGGAGTTCTTTTCCCCGTAGCCCTTGATGATGTCGTCGAGCTCCTTGCTCCAGGGCTTCAGGAGTTTCATCTCCATGTTCCGGAGTTCATCCTGGGCATCCTTGACGTACCGGTTGTAATCCTTCAATTCTCGCTCGTACTGGGCCGCGAGCTCTTCCTTTGCAGAAGCGCTCATGGTGGCGGACTTGGCCTGGATATTGTCGTTCATGGTCTTGAGCTTTTCCTGGCGCTTCTGGACCTCTCCTTCTTTCTGTTCCTTCAGGGAGGAGAGCTGTGTGTACGCTTCCTTGCCCGCAGCGGACTCGTAGAGGATCCTCTGGGAGTCGATGTAGACCACCTTGAGTTCCTGGGCCGTAAGGGCGCTGGCCGAGAACACGACCAGGAAGGTCATGACGAGTACCGTGATGTATCTGTTCATATGTGCTCCTCTCTTGCGTGTGTTCATAGTACGTGTGCTCACATTAGAAGAAGGCCCCGATGGAGAAATCCCACCGTGACTTCTCCTCGTCCGGTTCCGGGTTGATGACCTTTGCGTATTCCAGGCGCAACGGGCCCATGGGGGTCACCCACCTGATGCCGGCACCGTAGGATTTCTTGAGGTTTGACAGATCGATCCGGGTTTCGTAGGCATTGCCCTCATCATGGAAGATCACCCCGTAGAGTCCCGGAATCGGGGCCACGGGGAAGGTGATCTCGGTGTTGAACACCACCATGCGTCTTCCTCCGATGGTGTTCCCCACGCTGTCTTCCGGACCGACTTCACCGTATTTGAACCCCCGCACACTGTTCATCCCCCCGAGGGTGAATCGTTCATACTCAGGCAGGACATCCCCCTGCTGGGGAATGATCGTACCCCATCTCCCTTTCAACATCAAGGCAACTTTATCCTTGTACAGCGGGAAGAACTTGGCCGCTGAGGTGGTGGTGCGGATGAAGTGAAAATCGCCTCCCAGGCCTGCATACTCCAGGGCAAGCGACAGGTTGGACCCCCGTGTGGGACGGAAGAAATCATTGGTGGTGTCGCGATAGATGGTGTTGATGACGCTGCTCGTGATGCCCCCGTTGATCTCGTCTTCACTGAGCGAGGTGAGATAGGTTGCATCGATATTTGTAAGCGGTGCCACGTTCTCATACACGTATGAGATGTTGTGCCGCACCTCCTCGAAAAGGGGGTAGCCCACTCTGATGTTCCCGCCCTTCGACTTCTTGGTGTAGTAGAGGTACTCCTTCTCGGTGTTGAACAGCCTCACCCCGAAGGACACCGGGTAATCGAAGAGCCATGGCTCCTCGAAATCGATCGTGAAATTCTTTTTCTCCGGCCCGTACTCCACGCCGAACTTGGTCTTGAGGCCCTTGCCAAAGAGGTTCATCTCGCTCAGCTCGAAGGTTGCCATGGGCCCGTCGAGGCTGGAATAGGCGACCCCGAAGGAGAAGGCCCCGGTGGTGGTCTCTTCCACATCGACGAGCAGGGACATGGTCTTGTCATCCCTTGGGATGGTGTCGATATTCGCTGCCTTGAAGTACCCGAGGCGGGAGAGTTTTTCCTGGCTCCGCTTGAGGGCGCTCGACGAGAAGGTGTCCCCTTCCTGAAGTTTCAGCTCCCTTCTCACGACCTTGTCTCTCGTCTTCGTGTTTCCTCTGATCTGGATCGTGTCGATGCTCACGGGATTGCCCTGGGTGATGCGAAAGACCAGGCCTGCCGTCGTTTCTCCCTCGTCGGTGGTTTCCGGCTTCACCTGGACATACGCATATCCCTTGTCCATGTAGATATCGCGCAAGACCTCTATGGCCTCACGGATCTTGCTCTTGCTCATGATATCCCCGCTCTTGAGGGCGATCTTGGACAAGAGCTTTTCCTTGGGCTGGATGAGGTCTCCGGTTACGTCGATGGAGCCTATGGTGAAGAGCTTCCCCTCGGAAACAGGGAAGGTGATGTAGATGCCCTTGTCTTCCTTGATGTCCACACGGGGCCGGCCAACCTTGGCCTGGATGTAGCCGTTGTCGGCATAGAGCTGCTCGAGCCGGAGCAGGTCGCTGTCGAGGACAGCATCCTGGTAGGAGCCGGAGTGGCTGAAGAGGCCAAGGGGCCAGCGGGTCTTCGTCTCGATGGCCTTGCTCAGTTTTCTCGAGGAGATATGTTCGTTCCCGTCGAACGAGATGTCTTTCACGTAGAGCTTCTTGTTTTCCTTGACGTCGAAGGTGAGGACGATGCCCCCTTCCGTTGTCTTGGTCGAGGAGGTCACATCCGCCTGATAGAAGCCCTGTTCGCGGTAGAGGCCCTTGATGCGGTCGATACTCGTTTTCAGGAGCCTCGTGTTCAGGATGTCGAACTTTTTCAGGCCGATGGCATCGAGAAGTTCTTTTTCTTTGATCTCCTTGTTTCCCTTCACCTCGATGGTGATGATGACCGGGTATTCACGTACCTCGAAGACGACCGAGGCGCCTTCCAGGGATGCATCGCACTTCTCGAAATAGCCCATGGCGTAGATTTCTTCGATGTCCTTCTTGATGGCATCCTTGTGGAGGACATCGCCCTTGGCGGTCTTGATCCGGAACCTGATGGCATCCGGGCTGATGCGGGAATACCCCTTGATGCTCACCTCCTTGATCACGCAGATGCCTTTCGTGCGCAGGTATCCATCCACGGCCTCGGCGACGGTGGGGGCGCTGTAGGCTGCGCCCGAGGTATCCATGATGCGGTATACGCCTTCTTGCTTCTCGATGGTGAGCTCCGTGGTTGCCTTATCCGAGAGCTCCACACAGGACACGTCTGAAAGCACCGCCGATACGGCCTTGTCAGAGGTTTTCAACGTGACCTGCTCCGCCCCTGCGGACAGAGGCAGGATCAGGATCAGGGCACAGGTGAGGAGGTATCTATGGTATGGACTGTTCAAGGTGTCCCCCTTTCAGCACAAGTATCCTCTCCATGACACGGGCGAGCTCCATATTGTGCGTGGCAACGATCATCGTGATCGACAATGACTTTCTCAGGTGCGAGAAGAGCTCGATGATCTTGAGCCCGGTCTCCGAGTCGAGATCCCCTGTGGGTTCGTCCGCCAGCAGGATCTCCGGTGACATCATGAGCGACCGGGCGATGGCAACCCGTTGCTGCTCACCGCCGGAGAGCTCTCCCGGTTTGTGGGTCATACGGTCGGAGAGGCCCACCACATCGAGCAGGCTTTCTGCCCGTTTCCTGACATGATCGGACATGGGGGTCGAAAGCAGGGCCGGGACTTCGACGTTTTCCAGGGCCGTGAATTCCGGGAGCAGGTAGTGAAACTGGAACACGAAGCCGATCTTTTTGTTTCTGAACCGGGCGATCTCGCCTTCTCCCATGGCAGAGATATCCCTTTCGCCGTAAACGATGGTCCCTCTGTCCGGCTTTTCGAGACCTCCGAGCAGGTGGAGAAGGGTGCTCTTTCCCGATCCCGACGCGCCCGTGATGGCGATGCCCTCGGCTTTTGTCGCCGCGAGGTCGACGCCTCTGAGTACCTCGATGATCTCGGGCCCCTTGCGGAAGGACTTGCAGAGATCGTGGATAGTTAAGACCAATTCATCCCTCATACCGTATGATCTCCACGGGGTCCTGTTTTGCCGCCTGCCGGGCGGGGTAGATGGTGGCAAGGAAAGAGAGCACGAGCGATGCGAGGGTGATCAGGAGTACCTCGACGGCGTCAACCTTGGTAGGCAGACCCGTGATATAGTACACGTCCTTGGGCATCACCTCAATCCTGAACACAAACTCCACTGCAGCCACCACCGCATTCAGGTTGTGGGTGAGCAGCAGCCCGAGGACAAGCCCCACGAGGGTGCCGCTGATGCCGATTGCCATGCCCATGGTCATGAAGATCCTCAGGATCTGATCCATGGTGGCACCCATGGACTTCAGGATGGCGATCTCCTTGCGCTTCTCCATGACCAGCATGATGAGGGTGCTGATGATGGAAAAGGCGGCCACCAGGATGATGAAGAGCAGGATGATGAACATGATGGTCTTCTCGAGCTTCAAGGCCGAAAAGAGGCTCTTGTTCATGTCCTTCCATGTCTTGGCCCAGTAGCCCACTCCCAGCTGCTTCACGATCTCCTGGGAGACGGTCCCGGCTGCATAGATATCGGCCACCTTGATTTCGATGCCCGAGGGCATGTCCACCATGAACAGCTTCTCGGCCGCGGGAAGCGAAATGTAGACCATGCTGCTGTCGAATTCGTACATGCCTGTGGAAAAGATGCCGCGCACGATGAAGGTCAAGGACTTGGGGATCATCCCGAGCGGGGTGATCGTGCCGGTGGGCGATATCAGGGTAAGGGCGTCACCCACGCCGATGCCTGCAGAGGCTGCCAGCTCCGAGCCTACGAGTATGCCCGAGCCGTCCAGGGGGCAGCATTTCCCCTGGGTGATGATCTCTTTGAGGCGGATGACCTTGGCAGCGCTCTCCGGGTTGATCCCCCTGATCACGACCCCGGATATCCCGCCGGGGGAAGAAACCAGCCCCGGAGAGAGGATGAACGGCGTTGCCGCCACCACGCCTTTCTGTTTCATGACGGTCTGCAACACCGATTCGGGGTCGCTGATGCCGCCCGTGAAGTTCGAGATCACGATGTGCGACTGGGTGCCGAGGATCTTGGTGGTGATGTCCTCTTCGAACCCGTTCATGACGGAGAGCACGACAATCAGGGCCATGACGCCGATGGCGATGCCCGCCACCGAGAGTCCGGATGTGAAGCTGATGAAGCCCTGGCTCTTTTTGGAGCGGAGGTATTTTCGTGCAACGAGAAGTTCGAACCTCAGGACGCGTCTCCTTTGCGAAGCAGGGGGAACAGGATGACGTCACGGATGGAGGGGCTGTCCGTGAAGAGCATCACGAGCCTGTCGATGCCGATCCCCTCGCCGGCGGTCGGGGGCATCCCGTACTCGAGGGCCCTGAGGTAGTCCTCATCGACCTCGGATGGTCCTTCCTTCTTCCTCACCTGTTCGATAAACCGCTCCCTCTGGTCGAACGGGTCGTTCAGCTCGCTGAATGCATTGGCGATTTCCCTGCCCGCGATGTAGAGCTCGAAGCGGTCGACCACGTTCGGGTCATCGTTGTTTCTTCTCGACAGGGGGGACACCTCTGCAGGGTAGGTGGTGATGAACACCGGGCCCATGAGCTTGTCTTCGGTGGTGGCCTCGAAGATGGCGAGCTGAAGATCACCCAGGAGTTCGTTCCCTTCGGTCTCGATTTCACGGCTCTTGCAGAATGCCCTTGCCTTATCCGCGTCTTCGAGGACCTCGGCAGGGACTCCACCGATCTTTCGGGTAGCGTCCTTCAGGGTATACCGCTGCCACGGGGGGGCGAAGTCCAGGGGTATCCCCTGATAGGTCACGGCCGTCTTGCCCAGGACCTCCTGAGCAACGCTCGCGACCATGTTCTCCGTGAAGGCCATGAGATCGACGTAGTCGGCATAGGCCATGTAGAATTCCATCATGGTGAATTCCGGGTTGTGCCTGGTATCGATGCCCTCGTTCCGGAAATTCCGGTTGACCTCGTACACCCGTTCGAACCCTCCGACAATGAGCCTCTTGAGGTAGAGCTCGGGTGCGATCCTCAGGTAGAGGTCCATGTCGAGCGCGTTATGATGGGTGGAGAAAGGTTTGGCCGTGGCCCCGCCCGGGATGGACTGCATCATGGGGGTCTCCACCTCGACGAAGGAGTGGGAGTCCATGTAGTGCCTCATGGCCGTTATGATCCTGGTCCTGGTGAGGAATGTCTGCTTGACCTCCGGCGAGACTACGAGGTCCACGTAGCGCTGGCGGTACCGTATCTCCACGTCTTTGAGCCCGTGCCACTTCTCGGGCAGGGGCCTGAAAGACTTGGTCAGGAGCTCGAATCTCTGCACATAGACGCTGAGTTCGCCCGTGCGGGTCTTGACCGGGGTCCCCCAGAGGCCGATGATATCACCGATGTCGAGCTTCTTGAAGAGCTCGTAGGCGTCCGTGCCGAGCAGTGCCGCCTCGAAGAATGCCTGGAGCTTGCCGGTCGAATCCTGGAAGTGGATGAAGGAAGCCTTGCCGAATTTCCTCACCGCCATGATCCTGCCCGCAAGGCGGTGGAGCGTGGCAATCGTTTTCAACTCATCGGCGTCTTTTTCTCCATAGGTCTGGATAAAGGCGGATATGTCGGTATCTTTCCTGTAGGTGTTGGGAAAATGAGCAACACCAGATTCCTGTTTCAGGAGCTCGAATTTCTCGATCCGCTGCCGTATGAGCCGATTCACATCTTCCACGTATCATTCTCCGCATGCTTTAAATTTGGACGCATATATAGATAATTTCCCGGACCGAGTCAACTAAACACCTGACGCCTTGGTCTGGTCAGCGAATTCCGTTGGCAGGGTCTGTCCTCTTCCGGTATTATCATGAAAAAGGGGATCATGATACTGAACAAAGAAGAGAAATCCATGCTTCTCGGGCTTGCGAGACAGGCCGTAGCGAGGGGTATTGCCGGCCGTAGCCGTGTCGAGCCGATGTTCGGGAAGAAGACGATCACGGATAATCTCAAAGAACGGCACGGGGTCTTTGTGGCCATCTATCGGGATGGGTGCCTCTTGGGATGCATGGGTTCCGTCCTGGCCATGCTCCCCCTCTGGCAGGCCTGTGAGGAGGCCGCTCGTAACGCTGCACTCAAGGACGTACGGTTTGGGCCCCTCCACCTGGAGGATCTCCCGGCACTTTCACTCGAGGTCGTGGTGATCGGGCCGAAGAGGGTTCTTGAAGACCCTGGAGCGTTATGCCCCGGTACAGACGGACTCATCCTGAGGAAAGGCTTCCGGCAGGAGACCTTCATGCCGAAGGCTGTCTCGGGACTGATCAGGAATGGATATCGGACGCTCGATGGGTTGAAGTCCAAGGCAGGCATCGACCCACAGGACGACGCACCCGAGGTGTGGGAGGTGTTCGAGGCACAGGTGTTCTCGGATGGTCCGGATTCAGAGGCTTCAGACGCCAGGCCGTGAAAGCAGGTTCATCCGTTTATTGCAGCCCCTGGTATTTCAACACGCGTGCTGACACGCTGGAGCTTTTCCTGTCATATTCGGATGCATAAGCATGCATGCAACGGCATCTTTCACCTGGGGCTTTTCATTCTATTTCGTCCAGCGAGTCCACCACCAGATCCATGTGCTGCTCCAGCTCTTCTCTCGGCACGATGCCGGGGATGCCGATGGTGAGCTGTACCCCTGAGTTTCTGCCCAGCATGGCGTCCATGACCGTGTCGCCTATGAGAATGGCTTTGCCTGGTTCTATCCGGAAATAGTCACAGATCTTCTTCACCATATCCGGTGCAGGTTTGGGTGTCATGACGCTGTCGGCGCCCACCACGAGGTCGATATAGGCGCCGGCGCCGATACTTTCCATGTCGGAGCCAGCCTCTGACTCCTTGTCGTTCGTTGCCACCGCAACAGGGATGCCCTTGTTCTTCAACCTGACGAGCAACTCTATGACGCCTTTGGCCGGTCGTATGCGTGTTTTCCTGATGTCGGAGCAGAAGATTTCATCGTTGAGCGAACGGATGATATCCTGGGCCGTGTCCCACCTGATGCCCTCCTGATAGAGACAGTAGGCGAGCAGGGCATCGCACTCCGTGAAGGTCCCCATGGCAAGGGGGCCGTGCCCGTCGATTTCCCCTTTGTCCACGAAGACCCCCAGAGCGCGCTGAACCCGATCCTTCAGAGCCGGTGTCAGGGGGACATGGGTGCCCATGGCAGAGATGAGGCTGTCGATGATGCCGATCCATGTTTCCTTGAAATCGATGAGCGTGCCATCCTTGTCGAATATCACGAGCTCTGTCGAGATTTCTCTTCCCGAAAGGTACAAGGTAGCCACTTGGGTCCTCCTGGTTGTAATCCTTAGATCTTTTCGGCATTGATTGGTTACCATACTTCCATGATATATACTACGGGTTTGTATGGAGGAGGGATCATGAGGGAAAAGGTTCTACCATGAAGCGCACAAGCGTATGCATCTTTGGTTTTCTCCTCGCAGTGGCCTTTGTGTCGGCGACGGTAGTATCATGCAGTTCACCATCGGGCAGCACCGACGATCGTGTGCCAGAGCAGCAGGGTGATCCCATCAAGATCGGGGTATACATGCCATCTTCAGGGCCTTTGGCAGGACTGGCAAAGCTCCAGGCCGAGGGTGTCCGCGCAGCCGTCCAGATGGAAGGCTTCACAGGCACTCAGCCAGTGAAGCTCGTTTTCCACGACCAGGGAGATTCACCTCGGGAGTTTGTGAAGATGCTCGAGGGCCTGAAAGGGCCTGATCATGTCTCGGCAATCATTGCATGTATATCTGCCGGGACGGTATCCGCCGCAGCTGATGTCCTCAGGGAGAGATCCATTCCCCTGGTGGTGACCTCTCCCCGCAGTGCCGGGTCAATGCCCGATGGTGGGGGACCCATGGTTCGCATCTGTACCACGCTGGAGGATCAGGCACTTGCTGCTGCGCGCTTCGCGGCAAGCACCTTCAAGGCACGACGGTTCGGGATGATCCTTGCTGTGGATGATGCCACCTGTGTGCGGCTTGCGAGCCTGTTTTCCTCGGATGTCGTGAAGCTGGGCGGCAGCATCGTGGATGTTGCGTACGTGAAGAAGAACCAGGAACCCTCTTCGGACCTGACCCACCTTGTGGGGGAGAAACCGGATGCCGTCTATGTACCCTTCTCTTCCTCGACATCGCTTGCTCTGATTGCAAAGTCAAGGACTGTGGCCAAGGAGATGCCGATTATCGTGAGCAATGTCCAACCGGAGGAGATTTTATTATCAGGGGCAGGGAGATCTCTTGAAGGGGTCTATGTCATTACGGATTTTCACGAGCAGGCAGTAACGTCTTCCCGGGGGAGGCGGTTCATCGAGTTCTTCCATGGAAACCTGAAAAAGAGGGGCTATCTTGGATCGAGCATTGCGACCGGTGCCGAAGCATTCTTCCTTGCTATCCAAATGATCCCGCGCGTTCAGAACAAAGGCGGGCCGGCCAGGATAGTGCAAGGTGGGCAGTGGAACTCGCCGATGCTCGGGATTGTCGGTGCCACCCCTTCAGGGGCTATAAGGCACCAGCTTTGTGTTGGGCGCATACAGAAGGGTTTCATGCGGGGGGCGACATTGAAGTACATCGGGCAGGTGGGACTGCCCGGTCTAGATCCTCAGGTTGATGTTCGGGCTCAGTAGTTTGTCGGCCACGGCTTTGTAGTCGGCCTTATACGTATCCTGTGCGATCCTGGTTTCGACTTCCTGTACTTTGTCGGTGCGGATATCCGGTGCACACTGGACAGCTTTCTGAATGTCCTGAAACAGCTTCACCGTGCCTGAGATGTCAACCTTGTCGGAGGGTGACTGTATGGAGGATTTCCCCCCGGGAGAGGGCTCTCGGTAAGGGAGGATGTTCCCGGCTGAATTGGTGGTATATGCCTTGAGTGCCTCGGAATTTGGCGTGTTATTAATTTTCATCGATCAGAACCTCACTCAATCCTTTCTCTAAACTGTTTTCCATGACATCCTGAAAAAGGCGTTTGTTCGCCCTTGAGGATATCGTCACGTTGTCGTTCTCACTGCCGGTCTTTTCCGCCCTGGCTGAATTCATAGCATGCTGTTTCTCATAGGTCCTCATGATGAGATTCATGAAGCTTCTCTTGACCTCCATACACACTCCTTGTGTTTCATTGACCCGTCACTTTGTTATATCGGATTTCCAAGAAAATGCTTTAACCCATTTTCCCGACAGGAGGAGATCACGTCATGAGCTGAGGCCCTTCGCGTCAGGCTCCTGACCGGATCAGGGTGAAGGTTCTTTTTGCAGTGATCACCGGGTTTCCCATCACCAGACAGTATTCACTCCCCAAGGGGGCAATATTTTCCCTGTAGCAAAGGGACATCATTGGAACAGTGCGGCTCCTGAAGCGTTGGCATTACCTTTGCTTATCAGGTCTCGGAAAGGAGAGCGTATGGATCAGGGTATTTACACGGCGGCATCAGGGGCTATCGCCATGGAGGATCGGCTGGCGGTCATCTCGAACAATCTCGCCAACCTGAACACCTCAGGGTTCAAGAAAGACCGGATGAGTTTCGAGCAGTTCCAGAAGCTTCTCGATACCTCCACCTTATATCCAGGCCAATACCGGACCGTGCCCATAGATGTGATCACAAGCTCCCATTCCATCGATACCTCCCCGGGTCCCTGTCAGAAGACCGGCAATCCCCTGGATGTTTCCTTGGTGGGGGACGGGTTCTTTGTCGTGAACACGGAAAATGGGCCCAGATACACGAGGGCAGGCTCTTTTCACCTGTCACCGGAGGGACTCATGGAAACGGCCCAGGGGTATGCTGTCCAGGGAGAGGGAGGTGACATCGCGCTCGATGCGGGCGATGTAGTGATCGATTCCAAGGGGAATATCAACTTCAACGGCAGTACCGTGGATACTCTCCAGGTAGTTAATATCCCGCCAGAATCGCTCGTGCGCGAGGGAAACGCCATGTTTGCCGTCAAAGAAGGCGTCTCTCCTGAGCCCCTTGAATCCGTGAATGTGTCTCAGGGGTTTCTGGAGATGGCGAATGTGGATCCGGTGAAGGAGATGGTGGAGATGATTACGACGCAGAGGGCATATGAGTCCTTCCAGAAGATGATCAGATCCGTCAACGATGCATACTCGTATTCGATGAGAAACGTCGGGACAGTCGCATAAACAAGGAGGAGAGAGCATGATTCGGGCAATGTGGACCGCTGCTTCAGGAATGAATGCGCAGCAGATGATGATCGATGTTACGGCAAACAATCTTGCCAACGTAAATACCACCAGCTTCAAGAAGAGCAGGGCGGAGTTCGAGGACCTGTTCTATGCAACATTCAAGGACATGGGGAGCCCTACCGCGGCAGGTGGCAGCGTTCCCGTAGGTATCCAGGTGGGAATGGGCACCCGTCCGGTGGCTGTCCAGAAGATTTTCACCCAGGGCGATTTTCTCGAGACGAAAAACAACCTCGACATGGCCATAGAGGGAGAAGGGTTTTTCCGTGTCATATCCGACGAGGTAGAGGTTTACACCCGGGATGGGGCCTTCAAGATTGACAAGGACGGCTACATAGTCAATTCCCGGGGAGACAGGCTCCAACCCGAGATCTCGGTCCCCGCAAACACCGAGAACATCACTGTCTCGAAAACAGGGGAGTTCTCATGTATAGACTCGGCGGGCAATACGATATCGACGGTGCAGATCCCCGTCTATATCTTCACCAACCAGGCAGGGCTCAAATCCATCGGAAGCAACATGTACGTGCCAACCGAGGCCTCCGGTGATCCCATCGAGGGCAACCCGGGGACGGATAACTATGGCACCCTCGCCCAGGGAACGCTCGAGATGTCCAATGTCGATGCGGTGGAGGAGATGATAAACATGATTGCGGGCCAGAGGGCATATGAGATGAACTCCAAGGCCATCCAGACAGCCGACAGCATGCTCGAGGTTGCGAGCGCGCTTGCAAGGTAGCAACCCATGCAACTGAAAGTTTTCCTGGTCATTTCCTTGTGCTGCGGGCTCCCGGCTACACTCTTCTGCTCGGATGCGGCGGTGATAACCCTGAAGGCGGAGGCCCTTGTGGCCGGGAACGTGGTGACCCTGGCCGATCTGGCTGAGATCGAGGGTTCCGGGGCATCGACGCTGTCTCGCATCTCTATCATGAGATCCCCCCAGGGCCGTTCCGGTATAACCCTTTCGGCAAGAACCATCGCCGAGAAGGTCCGTGCGGGGTATCGGGCGCCGGTTCTCTTCAAGGGTGCAGATCAGGTTCATATCGCTGTACGGAGCATCGAGATATCCAGGGAAGTCCTTGAGAAGACCTTTATCGACGAAGTGATGAAGCAGAGCCCCTGGAAAGGGACGGGAAAGATCGTGGTGGAAAAGGTGAGGGTGCCCCGGTGCCCCCTGGTACGGGAGGCAGGAGCGCCCACCATACAGGCAAAATTTTCCCCCCACGAGGATTTTCTGGGGACCGTCGTGGCAAGCCTGATCATCGGATCCGGGTCATCTCCTGAGAGGGCAATGGTGAGCGGCAAGGTGAAATTGCTTGCAGATGTCCCGGTAGTGCGCTCGATGATCAAGGCCGGCTGTACCCTTTCGTCTACGGACCTCGAGGTGAGAACCATGGACATCTCCCGGACCCCCAAGGCCTACACCCGGCTGGAAGACTGCGTGGGCCTGAGAGCGAAGTTCACCTTGAGGGAGGGGAGCCCCGTTGTTCCCTCGCAGGTACAGCAAAAGCCGGATGTGTGCTCCGGTGAGATGGTCTTCATCGAGGCCCGGGTCAACAACCTCGTGGTCAGGGACAGGGGCATCGCGCTCAAAGACGGGTATCAGGGTGACCCCATCCCGGTAAAGAACACCGCCTCGGGGCGGCAGGTGGTTGGCACCATTATTGCTGCAGCATTGGTACAGGTTCAGCTGTAGGAGGCTCATATGAAGGCGTGGCGATATCTTGTGCTGCTGGTTCTCATGGCGTGCTTGGCCGCATGCACACATACCGGGAAGGATTTCACCATCACCGAGGACGAGCTTGCACCCCCGGTGGATGAACAGCCTGAGGTCGTGAAAAATCCCGGGTCACTCTGGTCGCCGGGTGCCAAATTTACGGACATGTACACCGATCCTCTGGCACGGCGGGTAGGTGATATCGTGATGGTCCAGATCATCGAAAGCACCTCGGCAGACAACAAGGTGAAGACCGAGTCTTCCCGCGACAACAAGATCGACAACTCCATAGACAACGTGCTCGGCCTGCCGCTCGATCGCGCATCTATCCTGGGGTACGGCATACAGCCGGCGGTAGCTGCCCAGAGCTCATCGGAATTCAAGACAGACGGAAAGACGGAACGAGGCGGAAGCATCAGTGCAGTCATATCCGCACGGGTGGTGAGGGTCCTGCCCTCGGGCAACATGGTGATCAGCGGCAGGAAGCAGACGAGGGTGAATGATGAGTCGCAGTACATCCTCCTGACAGGGACCATACGGCCCGAGGATATCAGCCCGAGAAACACTATCCAGTCGAACTACATCGCCGACCTGAAGCTCGACTACTATGGGAGCGGAATATTGGGCGACCAGCAGGGCAAGGGCATCATCGCCCGGGCCATCGACAAGATCTGGCCGTTCTGAGGTGGAACATGAGGAAGATCGTTTTTGCCATACTCATGATCATGCTCGCTGCCCAGCCGCTTTTCGCGGTGCGGGTGAAGGATCTCGTGGAGATCCAGGGAGTCAGGGAAAACAAGCTCGTCGGATACGGCCTGGTCGTGGGGCTCAACGGCAGCGGGGACAAGGCTGGCGCGCAGTTTACCATCAGGTCGCTCGCGAACATGCTCAAGTCCATGGGGATACAGGTAAACCCCGACACCCTGAAGGTGAAGAACGTGGCAGCGGTCATGGTGACGGCGTCTCTGCCGCCCTTTGCCAAGAGCACCCAGAAGCTCGACTGCACGGTCTCGTCCGTGGGTGACGCCTCGTCACTGGCCGGCGGAACACTCATATCCGCGCCATTGTACGGTCCCGACGGGAAGGTCTATGCCCTTGCCCAGGGCCCCCTGTCCGTTGGAGGGTTTGCCGTGAGCGGCTCATCAGGGTCAGGGGTGACCAAGAATTTTCCCACCGTGGGCATGGTCCCGGGAGGCGCCGTGGTGGAGCGCTCGCTCGAACTGAGCTTGGGGTCACAGATGACGCTGGTCATGAACAACCCGGATTTCACCACTGCCCACAGGCTCGCTTCTTCCATCAATCAGAAGCTGGGTACCGAGTCAGCCCATGCCAGCGACCTCTCCACCATCCAGGTGGATGTCCCGGGTTCCTACCAGAACCGGATCGTCGATTTCGTGGCGCTCATCGAGGGTGTGGACGTCGTGCCCGACAACCGTGCCCGTATCATCGTGAACGAGCGGACCGGAACCGTGGTCATGGGAAGCAACGTGAGGATATCCACCGTGGCCATCGCGCACGGGAACCTGAGCATCAAGATTACGGAACAGCCTGCGGTCTCGCAGCCCCTGCCGTTTTCGAAGACCGGCCAGACAACGGTGGTTCCGCAGACGGGTGTCTCGGTAGAAGAGGGCGGCAAGCGACTCGTTATGTTGCCCAGCGGGGCCACCATCGGCGACCTCATATCGGCCCTGAATGCCATCGGTGTCTCCCCGAGGGACCTCGTCGTCATCCTGCAGACCATCAAGCGTTCCGGCGCACTGTATGCCGACCTGGAGGTCATATGATCAAGGATATCTCCATGCTCTCCCACATGAACCAGACAAACCCCGTCAAGGCGCTCGACAAGGTCTGCCGTGAATTCGAAACTCTCTTTTCCCACCAGCTCCTCAAAACCATGGGCGAGTCCATGCCCGAGGGTTTTTTCGAAGGAGGCCTGGCAGATGACATCTTCAAGGACATGTTCTACATGGAGGTGGCCCGTAACGTTGCGGACGCAGGATCACTCGGGATAGCCGATATTCTGAAGAGACATATCCAGGAGCGGTTCGGAGAGGACGGGAAATCGAGGCCCACAGAGGTGGTAACCGATCGAGCAAATAAAATGGGGACCAAACAGGCATCCGGACAAGAGGAGAGGCAATCCAAGCCGGAAAAGATTGGGGAGGGATCATGACCTACGCAGAGGTGATCATCAGGCTGGAAAGCGAAAAGACCTTGGTCGAGGAGCTCAATACCCATCTTGAACAGGAGGTGAGGTGTATTACCTGCGGCGATGTGCAGGCCCTCGAGGAGACGATGCCCGGGAAGCAGAAGATCATCAGGAGCATTGCAGAAAACCGCAGCAATGACGAGATGCCGCAGAGCGACCCTGGGCCTGAAGACTTAGGGAGATTGCGGTCTCTTCAGCAGGATCTCGTGGGGCTCTGGAGAAAAGCCACCGGTCTCAATGACCTGGCCAAATCCATGGTTACGCAGCGACTCTCCGAGATCGATCATCAGGTGGAGATCTTCTTTGCCGGGATGAAGAGCGGATACACCCGTGAGGGCAAGAAATCCCCCATCGCCCTCCATACCATCAAGACAGGAGCCTGACATGCCAGGAATCGGCGGAGCGCTCGACATTGCACGGTGGTCCATGTATGCCTCGCAGCTTTCGATCGAGGTAGCCTCGCACAATATCGCCAATGCGAACACGGAGGGGTATTCGCGGCAGACTCTGGGCCTCGAGGCCAACAACCCCATCACCACCGGACCCGGACAGATCGGGACCGGGGTGAAGGCCACCGAGGTCTTCAGGCAGTACGATGCTTTTGTCAACGATCAGGTGACCCAGAAGACGTCTGACTACGCGTACTGGAAGGCACAGAGTGAAGCCATGGACCAGATCGAGACCATCTTCAACGAGAGCGATGAAAATGGCCTGAACGCCCTGATGGGAGAGTTCTGGAATGCCTGGGCGGATCTATCCAACAACCCGGACGGTGTACCTGAAAGGCAGGCGCTCCTGGCAACGACGGATAATCTCACAGCCTTGATCAGGGATGTCGATACCAATCTCAGAGCCTCGCAGAGGAACATCAACAACACCATTGCCGGGTCCGTTGGCCAGGTCAACTCCATCACCAGTCAGATCGCCGAACTGAACAAAAGCATCTCCGCCGTAGAGATCCATGGGGTGATCAATGCCAACGACCTGCGGGACAAGAGGGACCTTCTTCTGGGGCAGCTCAGCGAACTGGTGAACATCTCGTACTACGAGGAGGAACAGTCCGGTCAGGTCATGGTCTACATCCTGGGCGGCACACCGCTCGTGCTCGGTAATGACACATACTCCCTGAGTTCGCGGCGTGACACGGTAACGGGCGACACGAACATTGTGTGGAATGACACCTCGGGCAGGACGCTGAACATCACAAACAAGATCGAAGGGGGAAAGCTTGCCGGTCTGGTGGACGCAAGGGACGGCAAGATCGACGCGTACCTGGATTCCCTGAACACGCTTTCCAAGGAAATCGTCTGGCAGGTGAACTCTCTCCACTCCGAGGGTGTCGGGCTCGCTCCCGTGAGCGAGATGACGGGCACGGTGGAGATGTCGGGTCTTACGGACGATCTCGGGACCGACTTCCTCTACAGCGACCGTTACCACTCCGGCGGCACGTTCGACATCGTTGCGTATGATGCATCCGGCCGGCCGGTGAATACGTACACGATCAGCCCCGGTGGAGATACCGTGGGGGACCTGATAAATGAGATCAATACCGAGGCTGCCTCCGGCGGCAGCGAGATAACCGCCTCGCTCACCGGCGGCACCAGCGGCAGCTTCCGGATCCAGGCAAACGGGAACTTCACCTTTGCCATCAAGCCCAGTTCCACGGGCGAGTCCAGCAACGCGCTCGCCATCCTCGGCACCAACACGTTCTTCTCCTGGAGCGAGGAGGTGGGTGAACCGCTCAGCGACATGACAGAGACCCTCGATGTCAATGCTGCCCTGAAAGCGAATTCCGAGCTGATCTCCTCCGGGTATGTCGACGAGAACAACAACGTGGCACCCGGTTCGAATGAGGTGGCCCTGGCCATCTTTGGCCTCCAGGACAGGGTCATCCCGGACATGGGGGGGGGAGGCGTGGACACCACCATGGATGCCTTCTACAGCTCGCTCGTCGCCAAGGTGGGCGTGGATGTGCAGAATGCCGCCCAGAATGAAAAGTTCAACGGCGCCATGCTCAGCCAGTACGCCACCAAGAAGGAGACCATCACCGGGGTCAACCTCGACGAGGAGATGACTGATCTCCTGAAGTTTCAGCAGCTCTACCAGGCCTCAGCCAAGCTGATCTCCATCTGCGATGAGATGATGCAAGCGTTGCTTTCCATGAAATAATCATGTAATACTTCCCCCAAAGTACACGTCACGGGGGGCTCATTGCTGATACTGACAAGGAAAGTCGGTGAGTCGGTCGCCATCGGCGATGATATCCAGGTATCCGTTATCGAAATCAAGGGTTCTCAGGTGAAGCTCGGTATCCGTGCACCCCGGGACGTGACAGTACATCGGGAAGAGATCTACCTGAAAATCCAGGATGAAAACAGGCGGGCCGCCCAGGTATCCACGGATGCTCTCGGGACGGTGGAGGAACTGCTCCTGAAGAAGGCCACCTGAGGCGGGAAGGCCCTGGTCAACAAAAAAGCAGGAGGTAGCACATGGGTTTCCTGTTTACGCTCATGAAAGAGATCATCCGAGCCCCCTTTCAGCTGTTCAAGTTCGTCATCGCCGATGTCGTCGTCTCCGGCATCATCGGCGGTATCTTCTCGCTCATAAGGTCTGTGATACGCGCTATTCTCAAGATCCTCTTCAAGCCGCTCACCCTGCTTCTGATCGCAGGCGGCACAGCAGCATTCTATTTTGCCAGCGAGGAGCAGAAGAGAAAGGCCAAGGCGCTGCTGGGGATGTAGGGCGCATCGAACGTGCACCATCCTTTTCCCGGGGCGATGCTTCAGTATCCTCAAGAATGTCAGACAACCCGGTGATCAGTGGTCACTGATCGATTTCTACTCGGGATCCCCGACTTTCTGCAAATTTACCCTGTACGGGGTATACCTCTCGCACGAAGCTTCGTGACGGACCGCCAAGGCTTTTCGCGGGTAGGAATGTGAAGGGAGGGGCCGGGCCACTCGTTCTGGAATGCCCAGCCCCCTCTGTATCATGGTCTCAAGATCCCGGTAGAGTTAGGGGGCTTAAGGACGAGCCCCTTCCCAGCCGGAGTCGCGCGGACACCTGGGAGTATCCGCAGGCGGATTCTTACACTCCGAGGTATTTGAGGAACGGGTTCGCATACAGCAGGATCAGTTCGATGACGAGCGCATAGATTGCCAGGGATTCAATCATGGCCAGGCCAAGGATGAGCGCGGTCAAGATCTTTCCTGATGCCTCCGGGTTGCGTGCGATGCCGTCGCATGCGCCCTGGACGCCGTGTCCCTGGCCAATGCCGGTTCCTACCGCAGCGAGGCCCATGCCGATACCTGTGGCAACAGCTACCCAGCTGAAGAACTGAATCGCCTCGGGGCTTGCCGTTCCATCGGCCGCAAAGAGCACTGATGCAAACAGAAGAACAAAGAACGTTGACACACCTGATAAGCATAAATACTTCTTCATAAAATCCTCCTGAGATTTGATTGTATACGTTCTACCAATGCCGGATGGGATTTTTCAACACCGGTTTTTTTGGTATCACGTAACCGCTTAAAATATCAAAGATGTTTATCAGTGAGCCTGCTCCATTGCCCCGCTGATGTACATCATGGCAAGCAGTGTGAACACGAAAGCCTGTAATATCGAGGTGAAGATCATGAGCACGAGCATGGGGATGGGCATGAGGAACGGGACCAGGAACAGCAGCACCACGAGCACGAGGTCTTCACCGAAGATGTTTCCGAAAAGCCGCATGGTGAGCGACAGGGGCCTAGCGAGATGGCCGATTATCTCCACCGGGATCATGAGCGGAGCCATCCACCACACCGGGCCCATGAACTGTTTGAGGTATTTCGCACCATGGATCTTCACCCCTACGATATGCGTCAGCAGGAACACGGTGAGCGCCATGGACAAGTTGGTGTTGAGGTTTGCCGTGGGAGAGTAGAATGTCGGAATGATGCCGCCTAAATTGCACGTGAGGATGAAGATGGCGATGGTTGCCATGAGGGGGAAGAAGCGCATCCCGTGCTCGCCCATGGTATCAACGAGCAGAGACTTCAGCCCGCCGATGACCACCTCGAGGAAGTTCTGCAGCCTTCCGGGCACCATCTTGATGCTCCTGGTCACCACAAGCGACAGGACGATGAGCACGAGCATGAAGAACCAGGTGAACACAACCTGGTTCATGCCGTTTCCATCTGTCAGCCCAAAGGTTGAGTTCAGATAATGATAGAGCGGCTTGGTGATAAAATCCAGAATGAAGAAACCGTGTTCCATACTAATCTCCTCCTGCGCAAATGTAGGTGTAGCATGCGTAGCTCATGATCCCGAGCATGATGACGGAAAGACCGAGCAGCAGCCCGAAGACATCGACGTGGAGCAACGCGATGAGTGCGAAGAGAACAGCCCCCGTAGTGACGATGCGTAAGACGTAACGTTTGATCATGAAGGGAACGCCCTGCTTTGAAGTCAGTGAAACAGCGGACTTGGCATGCCGGTAGAGCCACTGGTAGTTTCCCATGCAGACGGCCCCGCCCAGCAGGACACCCAGGGCAAAGGTCTTCCCGAACATGGGCAGGCTCACGACGCACAGAACGGCCCAGATGCCAAGGGCCAGCATTTCTATTCGCTTCTGTACGGGATCCTTACTTTTTGGATCCATCGGATTTGCCCTCGTTGAAGAATCTCATGTAGGTCTTGTACATGATCCTGAATCCCGAAAGGATGCCTCCGAAGATGAGGACGAGCGTAAATATCGGCTCCGTGCCGAAGCGGCTGTCGAGATAGAGGCCGATGACGAGGCCCACGACGATGGACAGGACCATGGCAAAGCCCATGGTGCTCAGATCCGCCACCGTGAGGTACATCTTCTTCTTTTCCTTGTCGTCCATCTTCAGCAGCCCACCCCGTACACCTGACGTTGAATTATACTACTGAATCACGATTCATAATGCAAGTGAGTTTTTCTCCGTGCATCACGTGCATGGGGAAACCCTCTGGACGCCGATTTCCAGGCGGGCGATCGGATCGAGATGTCATTTTTTTCTTGTTATGTGCAACTTTATTGTGTAGGGAGAACAATCTTAAGCACATGACTACACTACAGGGTGCGCTATGGATGGTACACAGTGTAACAAGGGTCATATGCGCAAGCTCACAGTCATTTCGGTATGTTTCTTCGCTTCACTCGTTGGGGCAGCCTTCATACCGACGATGATCTCGGGTACACACAGTGCTGGTGAGGCTGCCGACGAGAGACCCATCATCGAGTATCGCTACACCGAGAGCCTGCCCGAAAAGCTCATGGAGCTTCAGGACGTGCAGGAGAGGAAGAGGTGTCTCATAAACACCCTGCTGCCGCTTGCCCTGAAGGCAAACGAGAAGATCCTCCAGCAGAGGGCGCTCATCGAGCATATGAAGCAGAGGGTGCCCTGGATCACTCCTGAGGAAAGGCGGATCCTCGATGCGCTCGCAGAGGTGTACCTGGTGAAACCAGACACGAGCGGCCATATGATCGATGAGCTTCTCTCCCGGGTGGACATACTCCCCGCCTCGCTCATCCTTGCCCAGGCCGCCATAGAATCCGGCTGGGGAACCTCCCGGTTCTCTTTCGAAGGGAACAACGTCTTCGGGCTGCGCACGCTTTCCGCATATGGGATGATCCCGAAGGACAAGGACACCGGCCAGGGCTTCAGCGTGTCGGTGTTTGATGACCTGCAGTCGTGCATCGACTACTACATCTGGACCATCAACACTCACCCGAAGTACGAAGAATTGCGGCGCCTGAGGAGCCTGAGCCCCCGCCCGTACGATTCCTTTTCCCTTGCACAGGGGCTGAAAAACTATTCCGAGCTGGGTGACCGGTATGTGAGAAAGGTGGAGGATCTCATCAGCTACAACGATCTCCAGAGCTATGATGAATACCGACTGCGTCTCCAGTAGACATGACACGGCAATGACCCATCAGAACATCAGGGATAGATCGGCGGGGAAAAAGAGCCCGGCTGCCATCGCGGCCTTCGCGTGCCTGTGCCTCGTAGCGTTCCTGCCTCTGCCTGCCGGAGCGTACATCACCGTGCTCCTCTACCACCGCTTCGACGAGAACAGGTACCCCTCCACCACGACCAGCAGCGCCCAGTTCGAGCAGCAGATGCGATACCTGAAGACAAACGGGTACACGGTCCTTTCCATGGATACACTTGCAGACTGCGTGAAAGGCAGGCGTCCCATCCCTGAAAAAGGGGTAGTCATCACCATCGATGACGGCTTCATCTCTGAGTATGAAAGGGCGGTGCCCATCCTGCGGCGCTATGGGTATCCCTTCTGCATCTTCGTTTTCTCCCGTGGCATTGGCGCCGCGAACTACCTGAGCTGGTCTCAGCTCAAACAGCTGGAATCCTGGGGAGGCGAGGTCGGCTGTCACTCCCACACCCACCCGCGGCTGATAAACAGCCGGGAAAAGGAGATGGAACAGGAGATCGGAGGGTCCAAGGTGTTCATGGAGCGAAACCTGGGCCGCAAGGTCACCTACTTCGCCTATCCCTTCGGCCAGTATGATGGGAAGGTGCGCGCATCAGCGAGGAAGGCCGGATTCAGCCTCATGCTGACATCCGACCCGGGCAGCGTGGGGCCGGGAGCCGAGGTCGACAGGATCCCCCGCCAGGCCATCGTGGGTTCAAGGATGAGCATTCAGGACTTTGCCGCAAAGCTGAAGAACCCGCCGCTGGGGGTGTCCGGACGCATACCCGCAAGCGGCACGCTCCCGTCATATAGGGTGCCTCGTGTTTCCCTTACCCTGAAGAACCCGAAACTCTACGAGCCCGGGCAGGTCAATGTATTCCTCTCGGAGAAGAAGAGACTGGATGCACATTTCGACCCCGGGACAGGGGTTGTGAGCTGCGGCGGACCCTTTTACCTCACCAGGAAGACGAACCGCATCATCGTGACGGCTCGGCGGAAAAGCGACGGCCTCTTTGCCATGGATTCCTACCTCATCGTCCTTCCGGGGAACCCATCGCCGGGCGAGAGGCTGAGATATACCCTCAATGGGGATGAGTTCTCTTTTGGCAGGGACCTTGCCATGACCCGTCCCTGATGACTTTCTGAGTTGATTCCTCTGCCCGGCTGTGGTGAGATCGTGCACATGAAGCTCGATGATATCGACATAGCCATCCTGGAACTGGCACAGGGGGACCTGCCCGTGTGCGAAAGGCCCTTCGACGAGTGGGCGGACAGGCTCGGCATACCGGTGGACGATATCCTCTCCCGTCTCCGGTCCCTCAAGAACAGGGGGGTCATCAGGGACATCAAGGCGATCCTCAGGCACAGGCAGGCAGGCCTCCTGGCGAATGCCATGGTGGCTTGGGCAGTTCCGGCAGACCGCGTGGACGAGCTCGGGCCCCGGATTGCCCTGGGGGAAACGGTGAGCCATTGCTACGAGCGGGATGGCTTCGGCCGTTATACCATCTTCTCCATGATCCACGGCAGGACGAGAGATGAGGTCACGGAGGCGGTCCGCGAGATCTCGTCGCAGATCGGGATCCACGACTACCAGGTCTTCTGGAGCGTCCGGGAGCACAAGAAGTCGTCCATGAAGTATTTCCGGAAGGGGGGTACCCATGAGGAACGCTGATCTTTTCGGGCGGGCTTTGCAGGTCATACCCGGCGGGGTCAACTCGCCGGTGCGCGCATTCCGAAAGGTGGGGGGCACACCGAAGTTCATCCAAAGGGCCGCAGGGGCATACCTGTGGGATGTGGAGGAAAAGAGCTACATCGACTTCGTACTCTCCTGGGGCCCGCTGATCCTCGGACACTGCCATCCCGCGGTGGTTGAGGCCGTCAGAGACCAGGCGTTAAGGGGCCTGAGCTACGGAGCTCCCACCGAGCTCGAGATCCTCCTGGCAGATCTCGTCTGCGCGGCCTTTGCCTCCATAGAAAAGGTGCGCTTCGTCAATTCCGGGACAGAGGCCACCATGAGCGCCATCCGGCTCGCCCGGGCCTTCACGGGCCGGCAGATCATCGTGAAGTTCGAGGGCTGCTATCAAGGCCACGTAGACAGCCTTCTGGTGAAGGCCGGCTCCGGGCTTCTCACGCTGGGGGTCCCCGACACCGCGGGCGTGCCTGCCGTCATAGC
>JAJFUP010000013.1 GCA_021372395.1 Deltaproteobacteria bacterium | reverse complement strand
GCTCTCCAGAAGCCTCAACACGTGCGTGCCGGTCCGCATGCGCACACCGGAAAATTCTGCGGCCTCGGCCATGACCTCGATGAGGTCAGGCCAGTCGAAGATGATGTTCGGATTGCTGATGGACCTGTCGACGAAACGTCTACCGGAGTGGGAGTAGTAACGCCTCCGGTCGATCCTGTGCCGCTCGATGCGATCGAAAAAACCCTCGCCGAGTATCTCCTCCATGGGGCGATTCGCCCGGATGGTCTCACCCCTGCGAACGGAACCCAGGTCCTCGTTCTGCTCGAGGATTGTGACACCGACACCCTTTCGGGCAAGGCCGATGGATGCGCCGAGCCCTGCCGGCCCTGCTCCGACGACAAGCGCGTCGGAAAATCGGGTACCTTCCATAGACTGACCTCCACATTTCATGGTGAGAAAAAAGCACGCCCCTTTGGGGCGGCCTGCGCGATTTTCCATAAAATACCACGAGAATCATTGCCTGACACCAGGGAAACATGCCCGACTTCCCCCTAGCCCCATAATCCACTGAGGGAATGCTCTGAAGAGCATTGCCTTGTTCATCGAATGCCTCAACGGGATAGCTCACTGTTATACCTTCCCATTCATCTCGATGCCAACGGCAATATCATATGTTTCGACCGTATAAGCGGTTGATTCATCCGGCAAAACAGTCTAGAGAAAATACATACGAGTTTGGCTTTCTCAATATACCTTTTGAGAAGCTCTTACGCCCGCTGAGAGAATTCTCAGTGGGATTTTTTTTGTGTGCTCCTTGTGCGAAGTGCCGCTGCATGCCTGAATGCTCATGTTGCATCAGAGAGAACCCTGACCGAATGGAACTTTCCCCAGGTTACCCCTGCCTCACTCAGGGGCATGCGGAATGCAGGCAGGAAAAGGCATCCCCTCTTGGAAGCCTCGGGGCCGGATCCTGAACGTGTGAACAGGTGCGACCCGGTAAACACCCGACGACCCGGTGATCCTCACCGGGATTTCTTCTCGATCCATTGCTCTGCCTCCATGGCCTTTTTCAGGAGGCTTCGGAAATGGTCGAGGCAGGTGCCGCGGATGTATGCATCGAGATCACTGTAGCGTCGCGGTATGGGGAGGACCGACACGTCGAGCCCCTTTGCCCTGATGCGGCCGATGGCCTCGAGCGTCGCGTGTCTCCTGCGCACACCGTTGCCCAGGGCGAGGACGAAGTGCCTCGTGCCGCAGGCTGCCGCCGCCTCTATCCCGGCATCCGAGAGCCCGCCGGATCCGACGCCCATGACCGGCTTCAGGCGGACCTGATCGAGGAGCAGCGCGTCGAAAATCCCCTCCACCACGATGACTTCGGCCTGGCCCCGGGACCGGTACAGGAGGAACGGCGTGTCGGCAAGCGGCTTCAAGTCGGTGAGCGGCCGGTAAGCAGGAGCCCCTAGTGTGGCGATATCCCGGCACAACAGCCCCATGAGCCTGCCTGAGGCGTCCCTGAACGGTATGGCGAGGCCGGGGGAGTCTGTCTCTTTGTTCCACACGCAAGAGAGTGTGCGTTCGAGATGGTCTCCGGCAAACCCCTGGGACAGGAGGTAGTCCCGGGTCTGCACATAGCCGGGGTAGCTCCCCAGCGCCATGCCCTCCACCTCGGCCATGGAGTAGCCCCGCTTGTAGAGGTATGCCAGGTCACAGGCCCCCTCCTCTGCCCAGAGCCGGGTTATGAAGAAGCTCATGGCATTCTCCAGGAGGTCCGACCGGTGCAGATCAGCCTCCCAGGCCGTCTCATCATCCGCAGCAGCATCGACCCCCGCTGCACGTGCGAGCCGGGAGAAGGCCTCGGGAAAAGAGATCTCCAGGCGCTTCTGCAGGAACTTGAGCCAGTCGCCCCTCCGGCTGCAGGCAAAGCAGAAGTATTCGGGCCTGTCTCCATAGAGGACGAGGGTCGGCAGGGCGTCCTCATGAAACGGGCAACGGGCGATGTATGCGTTCCCCTTGCGCTGAAAATCTCCCAGATCGCCGAAGATCACCCTCTGGTAATCCTGGTCGAGCAATGTCGCATAGATACGTTCGATACCCGTTCTCATGTCTTCCTCTGCACTGCGCATAATTCTCCAGGGAGTTCCTCCCCGGGCATCGCTGCAAACCGATGCGCGATGTACCGTTCGGGGACGATATTCTCCAGGGAGATCCCAACGATTTTCACGACAATCACTCCCCCGTGAATTGTGTTTTTGTAAAGGGGTTTCTCCGAAATTGCAAGCGACGGATTCAGTCATCATCGGTGAGGGTGCTGCCTACGCGTCCCGATAATCCTCATCTTTTCGCAAGGCACGAAGTATTTCCGCATGCACGAACCCGTCTCTCCCTGATCACCCGCCAGATTTTTCACCTCGCTGCCGTATGCGTCAGGGGCTGTCCTGTTTACAAGGGTGTACCTTCCGTTGTCATCCTTCACAAAGATGAAGCGGGGCAACGGGCGGATGACCTGCCTGGAACGGGCAGGTTCAGATCTCTCCGGCCCTCGCCCTCACGCTGCAGGCCACCTGGTGGCCCGGGGACACCTCCACGAGATGAGGCACCCGGACCTGGCAGGACGGTTCGGCTATGGGGCAGCGCGGGTGGAAGCTGCACCCCGGCGGAGGGTTGATGGCGCTCGGGATCTCCCCCTTGGGCATGGGGTAGGTTCTCCGATACCTGGGGTCGGGCACCGGCACTGCTTCCAGCAGGGTCGCGGTGTACGGGTGCACCGGGTTCCTGAACACCTCGTCCAGGGGCCCGATCTCCACGATCTTCCCCAGGTACATGATGGCTATGCGGTCGCAGATGTACTTGCACGTTGCCAGGTCATGGGTGATGAACAGATAGGTGAGGTCGAACATCTCCTTGCACCGTATCATGAGCTCCAGGATCATGGCCCTCACCGAGACGTCCGCCATGGCGATGGGTTCGTCAGCCACCACAAAGTCCGGGCTCGTGACGAGCGCCCTGGCGATCACCACCCGCTGCCTCTGGCCTCCGGAGAGCTGGTGCGGGTATTTCCGGTAGAGGAACGCTGCCGGAGAGAGGCCCACCTTCTCCATCATCTCCAGGGTGAGCTCGCGGGCCTGAGCGCCCTGTGCAAGGTCGTGGATCCGCAAGGGGTGAGAAATGGCCTTTCCAATGGACATCCGGGGGCTCAACGAGGCGTACGGGTCCTGGAAGATGACCTGCATCTTCTCCCGGAGCCCTTCCATCTCATGCCCCGTATACGAGGTGATGGACCGCCCCTTGTAGAAGACATCGCCGGAGGTTGGCTCGAGGAGACGCAGGATCATCCTGCCCGTGGTGGTCTTCCCCGAGCCGCTCTCGCCCACGAGGCCCAGGACCTCCCCTTTCTTGATGGTGAACGACACGCCGTCCACCGCATGCACGAACCGCTTCTCCTTTGCGAAGAGATTCGCCAGGAGCCCCTTCTGCAGGGGGAAGTGCATGGTGAGATTCTCTACCCTGATGAGTTCTTCCGACATTCAGTTCACCTGTAGAGCCAGCAGCTCATGCGATGCCCGTTCCTGGCAAAGACCGGCGGCCTCTCTTTCGTGCAGACGTCCATGACGTGGGGACATCGCGGGTGGAACACGCAGCCCGCAGGCGGGTCCACCAGATCGGGAGGACTCCCCGGCATGGTTTTCAGCTCCGGCTGGTCGAGCTTGATGTTGGGGATGGAGGCAAGCAGGCCCTGGGTATAGGGATGCAGAGGCTCGTCGAAGATCGACTGGGCCGGGCCCACCTCCGCGATGGTGCCGCCGTACATGACCGTGATGCGGTCTGCGAGCTGCGCCACGTTTCCGAGATTGTGGGTGATGAGGATGATGGTGAGGTTGTA
>JAJFUP010000271.1 GCA_021372395.1 Deltaproteobacteria bacterium | reverse complement strand
CGGCAGCTTCTCCTTGTCGACCTGGAAGAGCTCGATGAGCACATCGTCCGGCGCGGGGACCATGATGTATTTCCACACGCCGAGGTCCCGGATGCCCGTCTTGAACCGCACCCCGCGGGAGATGAGGGTCTCGGTGACGCCTTCGATGTCGTCGGTCTGGATCCCGAAGTGATGGATGCTTCCCCTTCCCGGTTGCCTGGGTGGCTGGTCGTAGAAGTGGATCCTGCCGGTGCCGATTTTCATGAAGATATTCCGTGCGCCTGCGAGCTCCGTATCGATGATCACCTCGCCGCCAAAGCACTCGCGGTAGAACGCGATGCTCTTCTCGACATCCGAGGCAAAGATGTGGACGTGGTGGACACTGTTCATGGTTTCTCTCCTTATCATTCTTGAGCCGGGGCTGCTCATTCCCGGCTGACGCTGTCTATCCAGTTCAGGTACTTCTCGAGGCCTGCTTCCACGGGGACGCGCACAATCTCGGGCACCTCGTAGGGATGGTTCTGCGAGATAAAGTCCTCGATCAGCGGGTACAGCGCGGTGAGGGCCTTGATGAGGAGGAGCCGCTCTTCGTCCCGATGGATCTCGCCCTTCCACGTATAGAAGCTTCTGATGGGCATGATCTGCACGCAGGCTGCGAGCCTTGCCTCCACAAGGCCCTGGGCGAGCATGTCCGCATCGTCGTCGGTGGGGCACGTGCAGAGCACGATGCAGTATCCGTTCTTTTCAGGAGTCATGGTTTTGTCCCTTCCAGAGATATCTATGCGGGATCACCTATGCCCTGTCAAGGGCAGGCCATGGCGGAACGCCTCGACCTTTTCAGGAGAAAAAAGGGCCGGCAGTTTCCATGCAGGCCCTGTGGAAGGAGAGTATGCGGGAATGAGTGCTGCCTGTACCTCTTCTCTTCTTTTCTTATAAATAGGAATGCCGGTGCCGCAGGCAAGGGCTCGAGAAGGATTTCCTTTGTGGGTGTGCAGAAAGGTGGATGCTTGGATAAAGAAAAGGGGCCGGTCTGAAAGGACCGGCCCCAACTTTTATCGGTAAGGCAAATCTCTTAGAAGCTCAGCGAGATCCTGGTGCCGAGCAGCATGGGGTCATCCGTGTTGTTCCCGTCGGATGACGTTGCGTCGCCGGCCATCAAGTATGCAGCCACCACGTCCAGGTTCAGGTTGTCCATGATGCTGTAGGTGGCGGTGAGGTCTATCTCGGTACCGAGGTCTTTGTCGCCGTACGCATTGTCCTCTGCGAGCTGTGCCCACCAGAGATCGCCGGTCAGGGAGAGCTTGGGCATGGGCTTCACGGTTGCGCCGAGCTGGACTGCCATCACGTTGCTGGGTGTGGCGCCCGGGGAGCCTACCGAGTTCTGATTATCGAAGATGCCGTTGCCGCCCATGATCGCTGCCCAGTCGTAGCTCTGGCCAGCGGGGACGAAGAAAGCCTCATAGTCGTTGTCGGTATCGTCGCTGTCGCCGGAGACATAGAAGGCCTGGCCGTGGACGTTGAGTGCTTCCACATCCGCGCTGAAGCCTGCTGCGAGGAGGTATGCGGAGACATCAACGTTATCGGTGGCGCCGAAGCCTTTAATGGTCCCGAACTCGTAGAGGCCTGTGAACCAGACATCCGCAGGGCCGGCCTTTGCATCGACATCGCCGCCGAAGTAGTAGACGTTCCATTTGTCGTATGCCGCTTCGCCTGTGAAACCGACGGAATCTTTGGAGGTCGTCCACAAGAAGATGGGGGCGATGGTGGCGCCGCCGGCCTTGATCTGAGGATAGATGGCGTAGAAGTCCACGTCTTCGTCGTTCATGTCACGGCCCTGGCCGCCTTCATAGGCCTTCATCCACACAAAGGGGATGGCGATGTCCTTGGACACGTTGTAGGTGACCACGGCGCCGGAGAAGTCGTCGTCAAACAGGAAGCCGCGGTTGAGCGTTATGCCCTGGGTGCCGATCTTCAGGTTCACCTGTCCGACGGTGAAGTCGGCATAGGAGTTCTTTACCCGGAAGATATCGGTCGCATCGGCGCCGATGTCGCCGCCGTCCTGATCACCCCAGGTGTTGTTGAACTCGAACTTGTTGACGAACTTGAAGTTGTCATTGAACTTTGCGGTGTAGAACAGCCTGGTCCGGGTATCCACCTGCTGGATATCCAGAGCCTTCGAGCTATCGCCGGAATAGTCCTTCTCCGTATAGGCCCTTGTCCGCCAGTACCCGCCGAAGATGTTCTCCAGAGCGAATACCGGTACGGTAAATACAAAGGTCAGTACAATCGCCAGAAACAATACATACAATTTTTTCATCCTTACTCCTCCCTTACGGTTTTTCATTTTTGTCTGAAACTTGAACATACCCAGGTGCCTGAAAACCCTAACACCCTCATCTCCACATGTCTGTCTGTTGACTGAGCCACAGTTCATTTTGCATGAGATCATACAATATTCATGCCACCAGATGAGGATAATAAAATCAATAAGATAAGAAAGGGCTACGCCTGAAGTGATGAATGGATGCATCACCTATTGCGTTAATAAAACCATACCTGGACACACCCCTAACTCAAAAATTATGTAGAGAAAACACAGTATAGGCAGAAAACCCCTAGGGCCGATGCCGGGCCGCCATTCTGTATTGACGATGAGATGCAGTTGCGCGTATCAGGAGAGAGAAACACCGACACGGCGGGCTCATCACGGAAAAGGGCCCGCAAGACCACTGAAGAGAGAAAAGGAACCTGCCAAGATGAAGAAGCCAGCGATATACCGGGTCATCGTCCCCATCGCCATCCTGTTCGCCCTGTCCGGCTGCCAGAGCCTCGACGACAGCCTCCGCACCGTCCGGGTCCAGCGCAGCGTCGAGAACAACGTGTTCTCCTCCTCGTTCCCCGAGATCAGGCTCAAGGTGAACCAGGACTTCACCTATTTGGGGAGTGCCCGGATGGACAAGGATGTGGCCAAGGCCGGGAAATCGAAGGACGACAAGGTCGGCAGCTCCTTCGAGGCGACCTCGTACCTCTTCGGAAGACTCGATGAGAACAAGGTGCTGTCCAAAGGCGTCATCGTACGGGTGTTCGTGGTGAGGGGAGACCCCAACCAGCTCGTGCAGCAGAAACAGCTCATGGAAGGCAATGCCCCGGAAACGGTCCTGGAAAAAGGAGAGATGAAGATCCTCGACGAGCAGTATCACTATGACCTCTACACCGAAGGGTCCCTCTTCACCGAGGGGGAGAGGGGATTGATGACTGGCGGTCAGGCCCCTGCCTGCACCCTGGTCAAGCAGCTCGAGGGTATAGCAGGCCTCGGGAACAAATCCCGGGTGCAGATCTATTACTTCGAGGATGTCTCCAAGGCATGCGCAAGCCTTCCCTGCGGCGGCTGCATGGATGCGAAGAACCTTTCCGCGGAGCACAAGCAGCTCCTCCAGGGATTCACCGACCGGAGCTATGCCGGCATCCGCTTCCTGAAGCCCCGGGACATTGAGGACACCACCTCCCGGTACGTGGACACCGAACCCAAGGCACAGCCGGCAGAAAAAACCGTACCGGGTTTGGTCGAGCCGGTGAAGGACGCTACGGCGGAAAAGAGGCTCGAGGCCCTGAAAAACCTTTTTGACAAAGGCCTCATATCAAAGGAAGACTACGAGAAGAAGAAGGCCGAGATCCTCAACGAGCTCTAGGATAAGATTGCATGGTGGTGCTCCGGGTGAAGAGCCCCGGGGCACCTGAGCTTCCCCCCCCCGTTCAACCCCTTTCCCTTTTCAGTCAGCTGCTCCCGGCATGTCGTGCCTGAACGGAAAATGAATATTCAATGCTGAAAGGAGCCTTGTATTATGATAAAACGAAGACAATCCCTGTTCGAATGCATGGATGAAGGTGCGGGTGCAAGCCCGGGGGGCAGGCGGGAAGACGGGAGAAGACGATTACACCCGAGTTGCGGTGTATCATACATTACCGAGAGGGGGACGCATATGTCGAGCATGATTTTGGATGAGAGGGACCAGCAGTTTGTTCTCTATGAGATGTTCGAGGTGGAAAAGCTCTGCGGGTATCCGAAGTTCACGGATTTCTCCA
>JAJFUP010000270.1 GCA_021372395.1 Deltaproteobacteria bacterium | reverse complement strand
AAACAACCACGACAAGGAGGGCCACTGAAATGTTACCCAGGTATTATCAGCACTATTGCCCGGTAAAGATCCTCTCGGGGAACAATGCAGTCAGCAATATACCCTATGAGATGGAAGTGCTCGGATGCAGGAAGGCCATGGTAGTAACGGATAAGGGCGTGGCGGGTGCCGGGCTCATAACCATCGTGAAAGAGGCTTTCTCGGACGCACATGCACAGATCGGCCATATCTTCGACGAGACACCCGTCGATTCCAGCAACAGGTTGGTGAACAAACTCGCACAGATATTCGTGAGCGAGCAGTGCGACTGTTTCATTGCCGTAGGTGGGGGAAGCGTGCTGGATACGGCAAAGGGGGCGAACATCGTCGTCTCCGAGGGATCGGACGACATCCTGAAGTTCCAGGGGAACGAGGTGCTCAAGAAGAACCTGCTGCCCATGATAGCCGTGCCGACTACCTCGGGCACGGGCTCGGAGGTGACAAAGGTTGCGGTCATCTACAATGAAGAGATGAACATCAAGATGTCTTTTGTCTCCGACAAGTTGTACCCGAAGGTCGCAGTGCTGGACCCGAAGATGACCATGACCGTGCCCCCGAAGATCACCGCGGCGACCGGGATGGATGCGCTCACCCATGCCATAGAGGCGTACACCTGCATCCAGAAGAACCCCATCGACGATATCTTTGCCAGGGCAGCCATCGAGCTTGTCAGCACATACCTCCTCAGGGCGACCGAGAACGGAAAGGACGAGGAGGCCCGCCTCGGTATGGCCAATGCGTCCCTCTTCGCCGGCATCGCCTTCTCCAACTCAATGGTGGGAATGGTCCACGCCCTTGCCCATGCGTGCGGCGGCGTGTGCCACGTGCCTCATGGGATCGCGAATGCGATCCTGCTGCCTTACGTGCTGGAATATAACTTCGAAAAGGTCTCCCCCGACATCGCCGAGATCTGCCCGATGCTCGGCGGCGCCCCGGAACAGGGCGAGACGAAACACCAGGCCCTGCAGACCATCTCTTTGATACGGCAGATGCAGAAGGCACTGAACGCGATGAGCGGCCTTCCTCTCCGGCTGCGGGATGCAGGGGTTCCGGAAGACAGGATTCCTGTCATTGCCAGGGCTGCAATCAATGACGGTGCCCTGATTTTCAATCCCGTTGAGGCGGAGTATGAAGATGCCCTCGGGGTGCTGAAACGTGCATTCTAAATGGGCTCGATGATGCAGAACAACGGTCAAGGGTTGAGGCACCGGGGGAATATCCTCGATGCTTTTACCCTTGACAGCATTGAATCTTGAATCTATCCTCGACATAAGCTTTGAAATGTTAGCTCGTTATCTGTGAGGGGGCTTATAACTCTTTTGTTATTCCATACACAAGGAGAGCACTATGAATGATAAGTACAAGGTCATAGGTCCGCTGTATGATTTTCTTGCCATGATATTCAGCGCAGGGCAGATCGATAAATGTAAGACCGCCATGCACGATTACATCAAGCCGGATGACAAGGTGCTCTTTGCCGGGGTGGGGCAGGGGATCGATGCCATCGAGGCAGCGGAGCTCGGCGCCCATGTCACGGTGGTGGACCTTTCCGAGTCCATGCTGAATATCTTCCGGAAGAGGATCAAGGGGAGATACTTCACTCACCCCATCCGGGTGGTGCACCAGGACATCCTCACCTTCGACGAGTATGGCCAGCACGATTTCGTCTATGCGAACTTCTTTCTCAATGTCTTTACCAGGGAAATGGTAACAAAGGTTATGGAGCACCTCATCGCCCTGGCAAAAAGCAAAGGCCACGTCGTGGTCGGCGACTTTTCTCTTCCCTCCGGAGGGGCTGTTTCGCAGCTCTTCCAGAATATCTACTGGTACATTGCCGACATCATCTTCTGCGTCATGGCGAAGAACGCTTTCCACCCCGTGTATGATTATCAGGCACAGCTGCGGCAGTTCGGCATGGAAATCAAGGACGTCAGAAGCTTCAGGTTCCTCTTCGACGAGCGCTACTATTCCATCCTGGCGCAGAAGGGGTGACCTGGACGAAACGTTTTTAAGGAAAAGCTTTTCTTTGACAAAGGGAAATAAATTACCCTTAGACGAAAAGTATCCACACCCCCTGAAATACGTAACTAATTGATATAAAATAGTTTCAATATATTTAGTACTAGATTACACCTGATATTGTCCTTGGATTTGTTTCGTAATCCCTGCGCCCTTTCTTGGCACATTTCGTGATATTCCTCAAGGGCATGAGCATTTTTCCCTATCGGATGAACCAGGCAGACAGCAGATTGGTATCCATGCCGGATTGAATGAAAGGAAGGTTGCGAATGAGAAGCACGACTACAGAGCAGCGGCTTGTTTCCATCAGCAGGATTTCCGAACCCAAGAGCCAGGTGACCATCTCCCCCATTATTCTCAAGAAGATCTATTCCATCGGGAGCCTCAAGAATGTCGAAGAAGGTGTGAGCTTCACCATCAAGAATCCCATGAGGGATGCGATGATCACCGGGGTTTCCGGCATCAGCATCAATGGCTGCGAACTCTCCCTGGCGGACGTGGTCATGAGGAACAACGGCACCTGCCTCAGGGCGTGCGACATAGACGAAACCCAACCCCTTGCTTTCCCCATGGGCCAGGATGTCGAGTTTTACACCCCCGCACTTGCGCTGATCAAGAATACCGAACACAGGATCGCCATCTCCTGCTCCACGGATCCGTATGGTTTCCTGGACCTTGAGGCCATTGACTCGGTCATGGAAACAAGGGTGGACCGGACAAAGATCCCCTGTAACAAGCAGGCCAACTACGACATGGACATCGTCAGGCAGCGGCAGGACTTCGTGGAAGAATACACAGGGGTGGATCTGCACCATATAAAGCAGCATTCATTCGACCCTGCCGTCACCAGGGGCAACATCGAGAACTTCACCGGCGTGGCCCAGATCCCCATAGGGTTTGCCGGGCCGCTGAAGGTCAACGGCGAACATGCGAAGGGCGAGTTCCTCATCCCTCTGTGCACGAGCGAAGGAACCCTGGTTGCATCCTATAACCGGGGCATGAAGATCATCAACATGTGCGGCGGCATCACCGTAACAGTGGTAGAGGACTGCATGCAGAGGGCTCCGGCATTCGTGTTCGATTCGGCCCGGGAAGCGAGAGATTTCGTTCGCTGGTTCGATGAGCACATGGACGAAATCCGCCAGCAGGCCGAGTCCTGTTCCCGGGTGGCAAAACTCCTCAATGTAGAAAGATACATGGCGAGCAAATTCGTCTACCTGCGGTTCAACTACTTCACCGGCGATGCCGCGGGTCAGAACATGGTGAGCATAGGCACCTTCACGGCATGCAACTGGATCCTCTCCCAGGTGAGCACGGTCCGACACTTTTACATGGATTCGAACATCTCCACCGACAAGAAGGCATCACTCATCAATACCCTGAACACTCGGGGAAAGAGGGTCGTGGGGGAGGTCGTCATCCCCAGGGAGGTCATGATGCAGCATATGAGGGTGGACCCCGAAACCCTCGACCACCTCTGCAGGGTGGGCAACCTGGGGGCCTTCATGGCCGGAGCTTCCAACAACGGCCTCCATGCAGCAAATGCTCTGGCAGCGCTCTTCATGGCAACCGGCCAGGACGTGGCAAACATCGCCGAGAGCTCCACCGGCATGATCTACACCGAGATAACGCCGGAGGGTGACCTCTACGGATCCCTGACCCTTCCCTCCCTGATAGTGGCGACGTATGGGGGCGGGACCGGCCTGCCGACACAGCGGGAGTGTCTCGATGTCCTCGGGTGCTATGGCCAGGGCAAGGTCCTGAAGTTTGCGGAAATCGTCGCTGCAGTGGCCGTGGCCGGGGAGATCTCTCTCGCCGGTGCACTGTCTTCCCTGGACTGGGTCACCAGCCACGAACGGTTGGGGAAAAACCGCTAGATCGCCTGTCGAAAAGGAAAGGAGCAGATATGAGTCCCGTTGCACAGATCAGCGAGGTCATTCCACATCACGGTGGATTCACCGGAGCAAAAGTCGTTTCCATGGATCTCTACCGGTCCGGAGTCAAGGGCAGGGTGGATGCCTTCACGTTCGATGAGAGGATGATGTACCTCCAGAGATACGGAAATCACTGCATGTCCTTTTCCACGCTCCAGCCCGAGATGCACTATTTCGATGTCACTGGCATGGGGTTCATTGCCTACCGGGAACAGTGGGGCACACGGTTCGTGCTCGCAGACCCCGTATG
>JAJFUP010000252.1 GCA_021372395.1 Deltaproteobacteria bacterium | reverse complement strand
GATCGCTGCATCGAGGTGAATCGCCTCGAGAACATCGGCGATACCATGAGGGACGCCATCTTGGGGGAGTTGTTCGAAACGGCACATGACCCCATCTTCCTCATTAAGTGGAAAGAGATCTACCAGTTTACTGAGGAAGTATTAGACCTCTGCGAGGATGCGGCGCATGTCGTGGAGTCCATCATGGTCAAACAGGCCTGATCTTTTCATGGATCTTATTTCGAGATAGACAGTTTTCAGACCGTAATTGGAAACATTATCCTTGGTATGTAAACCTAAGCAGTTAGAATTGCAGGTTAATCCTTGAGATAGGCTACAGCAGGTCTTATTGCAAGCAGACCTGCTGCAATAAGGATTATCCAGACATAGTGTATAACAAAATCATTGAAGTAAGCGCCCACAATCATACCTAATAGCAGGACACTTACTTTCAGTTGCCCAATATTACTCCAGCTCCACATTTTCGTTCTGAGGAGTTTCATACCAACACCCCCTTCAAACTTATTATGAACTCAATACATAGTAAGACAAGCCCGGTAAAGTGCCAGTGTCTATATTGATCAAACCAGGGATCATGGTTACCCTTCAGTCAAGAGGAATATTCTATGCCATAGGACACGCTCCGAAACGGTGTGAATGGTTCCTTAGATTTCACCCCGAGATCTTCGGTTTTTAGACATTATAAAACCGAGAATAAATCGCAGAGATCCATGACATATCCTTAATTCCTAAAATGTCTCCGACCCCACATCTCACTTATCTTTTAAACCCTTCATTAAATCTATTAAACCTGGAATTTCTTGAACTCTTCTTCTGTTCATAATCCTTTCAAAGAATCTTATCAGTCCGGTCTTATTCTCTGCATTCAGGTCACTCTCCTGCGCTCGGCGTATTCCGATCCATCTCTAGGATCTTCAGTTCAAAGGGTTTACTCGCCTCACCGAAGCACACAGTCCGATGCGGGAAGGGTATCTCAATGCCGGCCTCATCGAATGCATACTTGATCCTGCGCAGGAACTCCCTTCCTACGGTCCACTGCTGGATGGGCTTCGTCCTCAGACGCCCCTTGATGACGACGGCAGAGTCGTCGAATTTGTCCACGCCGAAGATCTCGGGCACGTCAAGCATGAGCGGGCCGAATGTCGCGTCACGTTTCATCTCCTCTCCGACCAGTACGATGACTTTCACCACCTTGTCCGTGTCTTCCTTGTAGGCAACCCCCAGGTCGAAGACATAGCCGGACCAGCTTTTGGTCATATTGCTCAAGGTGCTCACCGCGCCGTTGGGAAACACGTGGACAACGCCTGCCAGATCCCGCAGCACGATGGTTCGGAAATTGATCTGCTCCACCAGGCCGCCTGTTCCGTTCACGATGGCCACGTCGCCCACACGAACCTGGTCCTCAAGGATGAAGAAGAACCCGGAGATCACATCGCGGACCAGGTTCTGGGCACCGAACCCGACGGCCAGCCCCAGGACGCCAGCGCCGGCTAGGATAGGTGCGATCTCGACACCGAACTCCTTGAGAATCATCAGAATCACGATGACCCACAAACCTATGAGCACTGCCTGCCTTATTAGCCTGGTCAGCGTTTCGGCGCGCTTGTTGGCCTCTCCGGAGAGTTCTTCAGCAAACCTGTTCTGCTCCAGCAGGTAGGCCTTCATCTTCTTGAGTAACTTCTTCGTGATGATGGTGGCGACCCATGCAATGACGAGGATCAGGATCACATGGATTGCCGCCACCGTCAGTGACTGCAGTCTGGCCGAATCGAGAAGTTTTGATATGTCCATGTACCTTCTCCTTGTCGTCCCTGGTTTCCTGTATTTCGGGCACTACCTGTGGCTGCAGGGTTAAATGGTTGTGTGCAGGGCGTATGACCTACTCGATTATTGTAATAACCAGGATTGAGATGGCAACCCAGAACAGAAGTTGAACTGTGTGAAGACTCGCTAGAAATGTACATGCGAATATCAATAATCGTTGATTATGTACTAAATGTTACAGTTAGCCCAAAGCAATGATTCCTGCGATAGATGTATACGTACTACATCGTCGATTCAAGGCATTGATTACGTGACGGGAGCAATGCTTTTCCCATATTGGATATCTTGGTGGAAGATCTTTCCTTTAGGGGCACATCTCTGCAGGACACATCACGAGAAAACTGTCGTCTCTTCTGAAATTTTCCCCGAGAAATCACAGGCAGCGTGAGAGGTCTCTGATCTTTTCCGCCAGCTCCCGGTCCGCCGGCGCGAGGCTGAATTTCTGGAGATCTCCGATGGACACCCACTGCGCCTGGTCGTGGACCGTGAGAGTGAGCTCACCGCCCAGGTGCTGAGCCTCGATGGCCAGGATAGTGAAGGACCCGTGGCCGGAGTGGTCCTCGCTTGAAGCGATGACCTGTCCTGCCCGCACCTTCAGACCCAGCTCCTCCATGAGCTCACGTTCCAGGCAGTGCTGCGGCGTTTCTCCGGCCTCAACCTTCCCGCCGGGGAACTCCCAGTACCCCTCGTGGAGCTCCCCCTGTTTCCTGCGTGCGATGAGAACTTTGCCGTCTTTCATAATCACGGCTGCAGCCACCTGCTTCATAGCGCGAACCGGGTCCGGCGTCACCTCAGGCCATCTCCGTGAAGATCTCGATGGTGGCGATGAGCCGGGAGTCCTCCAGGGACGCCTCCCGGTGGATGGTGGCGGCGAGGTATTCCGGCACCTGGAGCATCTTGAGAAAGGCCTCCGAGGACGGGTACCTCACCAGGAGCACCTCGTCCCACGTTTCTCCTTCGGGGGCGATGAGGCTCGACATGGCCTTGGACATCCAGATGGCCTTGCCGCCGATGGCGCTGAGATGTTCTAAGGCTATGTCCGCATAGCGCCGGTAGGCCTGTCTTCCCGAGCAGTCTTGAAAGCCCGTCCCTGAGGGATAGAGGGCCTTCTCCCGGAACTTCAGGAGGTTGAGCATCACTACAGGGGTGTTCTTCGGCAGCTCTTCCCTGAATCTTGCCAGGCCTTCTCGCGTGGGGTTGATGGACTTCATCTTTTTCCTCCATACCTGTCGGATTCCCGGGGGACCGGAATAGGGGAAAGGATACAGCGGATTCGTGAGGGAAGCAAGGTGTAGGGCTCAAGGGTGGTCAAGGAGTTCACTCCTTGTTTCCATAACCGGGGCCTTGGGCAGGCATTGGGTGAGCTCAGGCCTCGACCGTTGTCCGGATCGGATCGTGGGCGGTCAAGGCCTGAGGCCGAAACGCTGCAATCACTTCTTCTCGTTCAGCAGGGAACGGATCCTGTCCGCGTCTTCCTTCGTGTAGTACTTGCAGGCCCCGCGGGTGGAGTCGGGCTCAATGCCCGCCGCCTTGATGGCATCCTTGACCTTCTTCAGCGGAATGCCCCAATCCCGCGCCAGGTTTGCCGGGGTTATCGCCTTCTTCTCTTCCATGGTACACCACCTCCTGCCACTGTGATGTAGGTATCGCCCTTCGGTTTTTCAACCCCTTTGATGCGCGTGGAAAGAACATACCCCATGACATTTTTATGATAAAATTCATCTGTCCAAAAGCAAGGCCCGCGCAGCGGCATTGTCCGGGTCACGGGCATGGGTTTCCTGTGCGGGAGATCCTGCCTGACGAAGGGCGATGAAGGGGTCACCTCCTGCTGTCAGCCGGTTTCGTTCTCGATGATGGCTACCACCCGTGCGGGCGCTGCGGAGGCCCCCACGATCTTGAGCGGGAAGACCGCAACCTTGAATCCGTACGCAGGCAGGGCCGAAAGGTTGGTGAGCTGTTCCATGTGCCAGTATTGCGTGTCACGGCCCACGAGGTGCGCCTCCCAGAAGAGGGTGGCGTCCCCGGTCTGCCGGGCCTTTCTGATCTGATACGTGAGGGGCAGGTCCCACCCCCACTGATCGATGCCCATGACCTTGACCCCCTGGTCGATGAGC
>JAJFUP010000246.1 GCA_021372395.1 Deltaproteobacteria bacterium | reverse complement strand
GCCCATGTCCTGGTCATCATGATACCCGACGCATCTGCCACGCGCAGGATAACGGAGCTCGCCAGAAGGTTGAGCCCGGCCGTCCACATCATCGCCCGCACCAGGTTCGTCCGCGAGGTGGCGCCGCTGTACGCGCTCGGCGCAGACGAGGTGGTGCCCGAGGAGTTCGAGACCTCGATCGAGATCTTCTCCCGGGCACTGTCCGAGTACCTCATCCCCCGCGAGGATATCGAGCGGTTCATCGCGGAGCTTCGATCGAGCGGCTACGAGATGTTCCGGAGCTTTTCCGGAGAGACGATCCGCATCTGCAACCTCGAGCACGACCTCCCGGACTTCAAGATCAACACCTTCCGGGTTCACGCAGGCAGCGTCGTTTCCGGGAAGTCATTGACCGAGCTCATGCTCCGGAAGAGATACCGCATCAGCATCCTGGCCATCCGCCGGGGGAATGAGACTCTCGTCAACCCGGGCGGGGAAGACATCCTTCTGCCCGATGACCAGGTCATCGTCTCGGGCGACATGCGCAGCATCCTGGCCGTCATCCCCGTCTTCCAAGAGAGCCGTCAGGATCTCCCGGAAGACGAACGATGAGGTCAGGGTTCTTTTCACAGCGTCAGGGGGGTTTAAACCGGTATTCATCGATCCCCTTCACGCAGGGAAACCGGCGCTCAACCCGGACGGGCCGGAAAATCTTGAGTGGCCCGGAGGCGATTTTTCAGGTAGAGGGAATATCATGAAAGGCCAGGCAAAGTCTGTCAACAGGGCCTAGAGCGTGAACGAGGCGTACGGCGGTATATGAAAAAGGTGCTGATACGGGTATCCCTACTCCTCTGCATAGCCGCAGCCCTTCTGCTGGTATGCCTGGCCGGGGTACACCTGTACCTGGGGACCGAGCCCGGTGCCAGGCGTCTGACCTCCATCCTCAATACCCTGTATCCGGGAACGATCACCGGCAGGACCATCGAGGTCTCGCTCCTCCACCAGGAGGTAAGCATCACGGATTTTAGGCTCCTGGGAGCGGACGGCAAGACCATCATCCGTGCAGACCGCGCATACCTCGCCATCGACCTGCCCGCGCTGGCGAAGAAAGAGGTGATCCTCCGGACCATCCGGCTCGTGCGGCCCCAATGCATCCTTTCCATCGATGCGGACGGCTCGCTCAACATCGAGACCGCATTCTCGGAAAAGACCTCCACCGAGGTGAGCCCCTTCAACCTCTACATCGGGAAGCTCACCTGCGAGCACGGCTCGCTGGTTTTCCTCCTCCCGGACGGGGAAGAGCTGGTGAGGCTGAAAGATCTTCAGCTCACTATGGACGCGGCCTTCACGAACGATATCCTCATTCACCTGAAAGCCCCCTCCACCGAGCTCACCCTGACCGTTGCCGGAAAGTCCATCGATTTCGGGACAAGTTCCGTTGCCGGAACCATCAATAACGACCGGATCGAAAAGATCCTCATCGCCTCGAAAAAAGCCTCTTCCCGGGTGACCCTGTCGGGATCGGTGGTTGATCTGGCCAAAAAGGGCCAGCTCCACTGGGCGCTCGACCTGGACGCGGATCTGGCCGATTTCCGAAAAGACCTGGGGATGAAGGACAGTGCCAGCGGCAGGGTTGCAGGCCGCATCACTGCACAGGGCGACTACGACAACCCCGGCCTTCAATGCGCCCTCGATTACAGCGGGGGGAGCCTGAACGGCCCGGCCATCGGCAAGGCGCGGCTGAAAGGCTCCATGTCCGACCGGGTCTTCACCTGCGATGAAGTCCTGGCGCATACGGCCGGTGGAACCATCACGGCGAAAGGCACGGTGGACTTGAGACAGGCCTTCCCGGACGGGTACTTCGAGGGCATCAAGAACGACGATGCCCTCTCGTACGCGCTCGCCGTCGTGGGCGAGGGCCTGGACATCTCGAAGCTGCCGGGCCTCCCCAAGGGCATGAAAGGCATGCTGGGCGCAGACATGACGGTGAAGGGTACGGGGTTGAGCCCCGACACCCTGAACGTGACCGCATCGTCGCTGCGAGGAAGGTTAAGCCGGCTCACCGCGGGAGACCTCCTGAAGGATGTCGACCTCGACTTTGAAGGGGGCCTGGCATACCGGAAAGGCACGCTGAAGCTCGACCCCCTGGTCACGAGGACAATGGACGCGACCCTCACCACCCGGGGGACCGTGGCGCTGAACTCCGGCGCCATGGCCGGCACCCTGGAACTGAACACCCATGAGATGACAAAGCTCCTTGCCCTCTGGGGGATAAACGGCCGCGGCACGCTGAACGCAACCGCCGCCCTCTCGGGGACGCTCACCAGGCCCGCTGCCGAGATATCGCTCGAAGGCGAGGGATGGGCCCTGGAAGGGGTGAACCTGGGCAGCGTCAACCTGAGCGGCACTCTCGACCAGGCAGGCACGCTGAGCGTCGAGCGGTGCACGGTCCAGAACCGAGCTTCCCTGGTCAATGCCTCGGGGTCGGCGGGGCTCTTCAGGGATTTCCCGCACATGAACCCGGACCCGCCCGTGACCGTCCAGGCGGACCTCACCTCGGTGTCCCTCGATGACTTCACCACGGACATCCCCCTGACAGGCCTGTTCTCGGGCCGCATGAACGTAAGCGGCAGCGCTTCGTCCCTCACGGCGGACATGAACCTCAAGGGCAGCGGCGTGGGCCTCGCCGATGTCGCCCTCGGAGAAGTCCGGCTCGAGGCCATGCTCAAGGATGGATTGCTGACCGTGGCGAGGCTCGGCCTGACAAAAGGCCGTTCCTCTCTCACGGCATTGGGAACCGCGCAGATCCTGGACCAAAGACGCTTCGCCCTTGTCCCGGACCCTGGCATCGATCTCCGGATAACCGAGGGCTCCATCTTCCTTCAGGACGTGTCCGATGCGGCCAAAGGCACGGTCTCCGTGACCGGGGATATCCGGGGCACACTCGGACATCCGGTAGGAAACCTGTCGCTCTCAGGCGCTTCCCTGGACCTCGGCATCCAGAAGCTCTCCGAGGTGAAGATCGCTGCCCGGCTCGACGGCGAGAAGATGTGGTTCGACCCCATCACCCTGACGGTCGTCCCGGGCCGGGGGATCCAGGGTACGGGGTGGCTCTCCCTGGACGGGGACTACTCGCTCTCCGCTTCATCAGCAGGCATCCCGCTTGCTGCCGTCGACTTTCTCAAGGAGCGCGACGGGCTCCAGGGCACGGCCGTCATCGATGTGGCAGGGAAAGGCAACATCTCGCACCCACAGATCTCGGGGAAGCTCTTGCTCAAGGATATCGTCTTCAATGAGAAGCCCTTCCAGGAGTGCTCCCTCACCTTTGACCTGAAGGACCGCGAGCTGACCTATGCTGGCAACCTCAATTTCGCCGTCCAGGGGAACTACAGCCTCGTGACGAGAGACTATCAGGCCTCGGCCGTCTTCGACAGGACGGACCTCTCGCCCTACTTCACCTTTACCGGGAAACCGCAGCTGAGCGGGACGATCACCGGGAACCTGAGCGTCAGCGGGAAGGCGGGCAACCTCGACACCATCGAGCTCAGTGCCGACCTTGCCGCCATGGACATCCTGCTGGAGGGGAAAAAACTCGTGCTGGCGAACAATGTCGTGGTCTCTTACCAGGACGGCCGGCTCTCCATCCCCCGCACACACGTCCAGCTCGCGGAAATCGGCTGGCTCGACGTGACCGGAAGCGGCAGCCTGAAAGACAGCCTGATGCTCAATGCCGAGGGGGACATCCCGGTAGAGGTGCTGGGCCCGTTCGTGGAGGGTCTGTCCGACGGTGTCGGCCTCATCCGTCTGTCCACGAACATCCGGACCAGGGGGACGAAGCCCGAGATCACCTCCCGGGTCACGCTCGTGGGCGTGGGGTACACGATCCCCTACAACGGCCAGAGGATCCACGATACGAACGGCAGCATACGGATAGAGGACTCGAAGGTCTTCATCGACGACGTCACCGGCCGGATCGACACCGGGTATTTCACGCTCGGCGGAACTGCCGTGCTGGACGGCTACACCCCCCGGGAGGCCGACCTGAAGGCCCAGGCAAAGGCACTGCCCATCGTCATCCCCGATTCCATGGACCTGACCGTGGATACGGACATGGCGCTTTCGGCTTCCAAAGGGCAAGCCCTGCTCAAGTCGGACGTGATCATTCTTGACGGGATTTATTATAAGGATGTGAAGGTGAACATCCTCACCGGCGTCATCGAGCGCATCATCCCGAGGCCCAGGCAGACTGTGCAGCAGGCGGGGACCTCGCCCTTCATGAAAAACACGGCGCTCGACGTGAGCATTATCCGCAGGGGGAGCGTCACGGTCGAGAACAATATCGCCAGGCTCGACATCAACCCGGACCTCATGATAACCGGCACCCTGCAGGAACCCATCGTGACCGGAAGGCTTGCAGTGACCGAGGGGACCATGACCTATCAGGGGAACGAGTTCACGGTCACGCGGGGGATCATCGACTTCCTGAACCCCTACAGGACCGAGGCGACAGTGGACATCAAGGGCAAGACAACGGTGAGGGACTGGACCATCACGCTGAGCCTCGAGGGCTCGCTCGACAATCTGCTCCTGCAATTGAGCTCCACCCCGCCCGAGGAGCAGCCGGACCTCCTCTCGCTCCTCATCGTGGGCAAGACGACGCGGGAACTCACGCAGACCCAGTCAGGGGTGGGGGTGTCGCCCTCGGGCATGATCGCCGAGCTTTTGACGAGCACCTACGGTGAACAGGTCAAGAAGGCCACCACCCTCGATATCCTCAAGATCGAGACATCGGAGTTCTCCACCGCAGATCAGGGCGACACCCTCAAGCTGACCGTGGGCAAGGAGCTCTCCCGGAGAATGACCATCTCGTATGAGATGGAAACCAGGAACACCGAGACGATACAGCGGGGCATCGCGGAATACAAGCTCCTGGAAAACCTGCTCATCAACGGCTACCAGGGAAGCAACGGCATCTTCGGCGCAGACGTGGAGTACAGGTATGAGTTCCGCTAGCTGTGCCCTGCACCCTGCCGGTCGTCTTTTGGGGCAGCTGTCCCGCTTTCTCCTCAGGGGCAGCCTGATTTCACGCGTGGTGCGTCGTGTGGATGTCGCTTTGTCCCATCGGGTGTGCCATGAAAGGTCCGTACGGCAGCAGCCCCTTCGTGATGTCGGGACACGAAACGTTCGAGAGGCATGCACACCGTGACACGCACCCTGACCCTCATCGCGGCCCTGATGCTCCTCGTGCCTGCAGCCGGCCTCGCCCAGGCAGAGGCTGGGCAGGCCGCGCCCGAGGCCTTCGCCTACGCATCGTCCGTGGGTTCCCCGGTGCAGGAGATACGGATCGAGATTAAAGAGTGCCCGTGGTGCAGGGACGATGTCAAGCAGCTCGCCAGAGACCTCATAATGCTGCAGGAAGGCGCGGCGTTCACCGAAGAGCTCTACCGCCAGTCCCTGGATGCCCTGGAACTGAGCAAGCGGTTCGAGGAGATCGTCCCGAGCATCGAACGAACCGACGGCGGCATCGTTGTCGCCTTTTCCCTGAAACCGAACTGGGAGATCGAGGACATCAGGATCCGGGGCGAATACCCCCTGTTCAAGAGCGATGTCCTCAAGGCCATGAGCGTCTATCCCGGAGACACGCTCCTCCCCGATGCCCTGGGAGGCCAGGAGAAGCTCATAGCCGATCTCTACAAGAAAGAGGGGTACATCAACCCCGTGGTCACCGTCACGGCCGAGAAGAACCCCCTCAACGGGACCGCCATCATCGACGTGCTCATCAACGGCGGCCCCTACTTCGCGCTCGACTCCCTCAAGCTCAAGGGCAACGATTCGATCCTCGACACCGAGATAAAGTCCCGCATGATCATCTGGAGATCGTCCTTCTTCCTGGGCAGATCCGGCCGTTTCCGGGAAGCGGATCTCCAGCAGGACATCAAGGACCTCACAGCCCTCTACTGGCAGAGGGGCTACCCGGAATGCGAGATACGCTACACGCTCAGCAAGGATGAATCGACCGGCAAGGTCAAGGCAACGCTCACCTTCTCGGAAGGGCCTTTCTGCGAGCTCTCCATCACGGGGAACCACGCGTTCTTCGCCTACACCCTGAAGAAGGATGTGGTCATCTTCCGGGAGGGGAACCGGAGGGACCGGGGTCTCACCAAGAGCATCAAGAACATGGAGCAGCGCTACCGCGTGAACGGGTATCTGTTCACGGATATCGCGGTGGTGGAAGAGAAGATCACCATCAAGGAGAAAAAGATCCGCAAGATCGAGCTCGCCATCTCCGAGGGCCCCCGAACATTGGTAGGGACCGTGAGATTCGCCGGCAACACCGCCTTCGATGAAGAGAGACTGATGAAGGCCATGCAGACCGGCAAAAGTTCCCTGACCGGGAAGAAGGTCTTCGTTCCCGAAGTGCTGGACGAAGACCTCGCCGCAATCAGTGCGCTCTACCTCAAAAACGGATACAACGGGGTCGTCGTTTCCCAGGACATCGCCTGGAGCACGGACAAGACCCGTGCGGACATCACGGTCACGATCGTTGAGGGCGTCCGTACCATGGTTTCATCGGTACGCATCGACGGCCTCACGATAATGAGCGAGGAGAAGGCTTCCCGGGTTCTCCTTCTCAAGGAGGGGAAACCGTTCGGAGAGGGTCTCGTGAAGGCCGGCGAAGAAGCCCTCTCGGACCTGATCTCGGAAAAAGGCCACCCGTATGTGACGGTGAAGGGAGAAACCACGCTCAGCACGGACCGCACCCGGGCGGACGTGATCTTCCGCTTGGTCGAAGGTCCGCACGTGACCATGGGGAACATCTACTATCGGGGAAATCTCAGGACAAAGACACGGGTGCTCGACAGAGAGCTCGGGATAAAGCCGGGCGAGGACTTTTCCCTCAAGACCATGCTGAACGGGCAGAAGAACATCCGGGACATGGAAATCTTCGACTCGGTCCAGTTCAAGACCCTCGGGGTCAAGGAAAAGAGAGACCGCATCACCCTGCTCATCGATATGGAAGAGGTGAAATCCTACTACCTCCAGGCGGGCGCAGGGTATGCGAACGATCTCGGGGTGTACGGAAAGGCCAGGGCCGGCGACCGGAACCTCTTCGGGCTCAACAAGGATGCCTGGCTCGGGGGACTGGTCAGCCAGACAGGGTACAACGGCCAGCTCTCCGTCACTTCGAGGCGGATATTCGGAACCCCCATCTCGAGCACCTATGGGCTCTCGTACGAGAGAAAGGAAGAGTTCAACCAGACCTTCGGAACCTCTGTCTGGACGTCATCGCTGAGATTTCTGAGAGAGTTCAAGCCGCAGCATCTCACCTCCTCGCTCGAGTTTCGGTACGAGCGCAGAGACGAGTTTCTCATAGATGCATCGAACCCCTCGAATGTCGACACGTACGACCCCCGGAGCATACTCGTGACCACGCCGTTCATCTCCTATGACACGAGGGATTCGTTTGTCAGGCCCCGGGAGGGCACCTACTCTTCCCTGTCGATGGACGTCTCGAAAGGCCTCCTGAATTCCTTCGACAACTTCATCAAGTATTACCTGAACCTGCGCTATTACCTGAGCCCGACGCGCAGGATCACCTTCGCATGGCTCGCGCGTTTCGGGTACATCGACCCGTACGGCACCGTGAGCAACATCCCCGACGATCAGCTGCTCTATCTCGGGGGAACCCTGAGTGTCCGCGGGTACGACGAGAACATGCTCAGGTACGATGCGAACAGAGATCCGGTGGGCGGGCGTATCGCCATGGTCGGGAGCATGGAGGCACGCCTGGAGGTGAAGAAGGACTGGGAGATCACCCTCTTCTACGACACGGGTGCGGTGCGGGAGGCTCTGGTCGATGCCGGGTCCGACAGCTTCAGGTCGTCGGTGGGTATCGGGATGAGGTACCTCACTCCCATCGGCCCCATCGGGCTGCTCTACGGCCAGAAACTTTCCCCCAGGGACGGCGAGAGCTCGGGCAAGTACCACTTCTCCATGGGGTACACGTTCTAGAAAACACCCTCCCGGCGCCCGGCCAAGGAAGATTCCCCTCCCAGTAGGCAGGACGCCCGGAACACCCCCGCCCTTTGCTCCACCATTCTTTTTTATTATTATTACAACTTATGTACTTGCACAACTCATCCAGACTGTCACCCCCGCGAGAGCGGGGGCCCAGGTACCCGGTGAAGTCGACTGTGATCCTCTGCCCCTGTCTCCCCCGCGAAAGCGGGGCCCAGAGTTCCGGTTCGTGGACATGCTGACGCTGGGCAACTGCCACCCCAGTAAAGGGGGCTAAGAGCTGAAGATGCCTATGGTCTTTGATAATTTGCTCTGTCTCCCCCGCGAAAGCGGGGGACCAGAACGACCCGAGAAGACAGGATTCCCTGTGTCGCGTGAATGACGATCCGGGATTTCTGCACGGGGCCATGCAGTAGTGAGATCGTGAACAAGGAGGATTTTCATGGACCTCAAACCGCTCTTCGAGCCGCAGAGCATGGCGGTGTTCGGGGTGTCTTCGAGCAATGACAGGCACCCGGCCAACGAGATCTTCAACAAGAACCGGCTTCGCTACCCGGTGAGGGTCTACGGCGTCAATCCGAGAGGCGGGACCTTGAACGGCGAGACCATCTACCGGGGCATTTCGGAAATCCCCGAGCAGGTCGACCTCGCGGTGATCGCGGTGAGGGCCGATCTGGTGCCGGAGGTGCTGTCCGGGTGCATCGAGGCACAAGCCCGGTGTGCGGCGATCATCTCGGGAGGGTTCAAGGAGGTGGGCAGGCAGGACCTGCAGGACAGGATCACGGACATGGCACGGGAGGCGGCGCTGCCCTTTGTCGGGCCCAACTGCCTGGGCATCTATGTGCCTTCGCACGTGGACACCTTTTTCCTGCCGAGCGAACGCATGGTGAAACCTTTGATCGGCAACGTGTCCTTTGTGAGCCAGAGCGGCGGGATCCTCGTGGACCACTTGATCAAGTTCGCTCAAGAAGGCATCGGGCTCTCCAAGGCAGTGAGCATCGGGAACAAGGCGCTGATCGGCGAGCTCGATCTGCTCGCCTTCCTCTCGGATGACCCCGCAACGAGGGTGATCGCCTTCTACGTGGAAGGGTTCGGCAGAAACGAGGGGAGAGAATTCGTGCTCAAGGCCGGCGCATGCGGCAAGCCCGTGATCGTGCTCAAGTCGGGGAAAAGCCCCGGGGGAAGCAGGGCCGTCTCCAGTCACACCGCTTCCCTGGCTGGAGACTACGCGAGCTTCTCCGCGGCGCTCTCCCAGTACGGGATCGTGGAGGCGAAAAACGATCTGGAACTCGTCTCCTTCTGCGAGTCGCTGAGCGCATACCCCAAGCCCATCGAAGGCAGGGTCGGCATCGTCTCGGTGAGCGGCGGTCACGGCGCCATGGCCGTCGATGCATGCGCGCTTCAAGGGATTCAGGTCCCCACGCTTACGGAAAGCGTCCAGGAACAGCTTCGCAAGGGGCTGAATCCGAGCGCACAGGGGATTGCCTCGCTCACCAACCCCATCGACCTGACGGGAAGCGGGGTGGACGACGATTTCGTCAACACCGCGAAAACGCTGTTTTCCTTGGACGAGATCGACTGCGTGCTGGCTCTGCTCCTCCCCTATATCCCGGGGATAACCTCTGACCTCGGCGCCAAGCTCAGCAGCGTGGCGAAACAGTATGGCAAGCCGCTCATCGCCTATGTGCCCCGCGTGGACAAGTACGACATGCTCATCGAGGGATTGGAGCTGAATGGATCGCCGGTCTCGCCGTCCATCGAGGGTGCGGTGCTCATGGTGGAGGCATTGAGGAGGAACAGGCCATGTTAGAATCCCGTCCCGAAATCCTCTCCCTCATCGAGACGTCACAAGAATACGGCTGGGTGCTGGAGCCCGATGCAAAGCGGGTCTTCTCCCTGGCCGGACTGGAGGTGCCACGGTTCACGGTTGCGAAGACCCTGGACGAGGCTATCCTCTTCGCCCAGGCGACCGGGTACCCCGTGGTGGCCAAGGTCGTGTCGCCCCGGATCGTCCACAAGTCGGATGTAGGAGGGGTGGTGGCAGGCATCCCCGACGACAAGCACCTCTCGGAGGTCTTCCGGCGCTTCCAGGTCATGGACGGCTTTCTCGGCGTGCTCGTGGAAGAGATGGTACCGGGGATCGAGCTCATCGCGGGTGCGAAGATCGACCTCCAGTTCGGGCCCATGATCCTCCTGGGTATGGGGGGCACCGGCGTGGAGATATACCGGGATGTCTGCCTGAAAATGGCCCCGCTCGCGGCCAGGGATGTTGAGGGCATGATCACGGGACTCAAGGCGCACAAGCTTCTGGAGGGGTACCGGGGAGCCGAGCCGGTGAGCAAAGAGAAGCTCACGGAGACCCTCATCTCCTTTTCCTCGCTCGTCATGGCGCTCGAGGACCGGATCGAATCCATCGACATCAACCCGCTGTTCTGCTCCTCTTCACGCTGCGTGGCGGCCGATGCGCGGATCATGCTGAAGAAAAGAGCATGACGGTCAAGCAGAAACGGCGGTCTGAAAGAACATGAGTGCGCAGAAATCCTTGATCAATTTGATGCACAACAATTGGATCATATCTGACTTTAGCTTTTAGTGCTTTGTATTAATTGCTTAATGAATCTTTTATCAACCTTATCATCAACTCACATTTAATTTTTATTTCCAACCACATGCCGTATCATCTGGTCAATCAGCGACGTGGCATTTTCAGCTCGGACAGTGATCCCGGATGAGTTGACCAACATGATGCGGCTAAAAGAGCCAATTGTAAAAACTGGGAGAAAAACGTCACTCTCATCCGCTCCTTCTTAAGAATGACGTCTCGGCACTTCTGCGATTAGCCGAAAAAAGAAAACGTCCCGGCGTGATTGCACAGGGTTTGAGATACCCGGGCCGCACGTGCATATGTGAACCCGGGTGGCTGCAATGCCTCCCCTACCCCAGCACCCTGAGGATCTCCTCCATGTCGGGCACCTCGGCCATGGGGTAGATCTTGGCGAACAGCACCGTGCCCTGCTCGTCGATGATGATGTTGGCGCGCTCGGAGAAGCCGTCATGCTCCCGGAATATGCCGAGCTGGGCGGCGAGCCCGCCATGAGGCCAGAAGTCGGCCAGGAGCCTCGTGTGCTCGATTTTCAGCTCGGCGGCCCATGCCTTCTTGCAGGGTACGCTGTCCACGCTCACGCCGAGCGCAACGGTGTTCTTCTTCGTGAGGGCATCCAGGTTGGCTTCGAGCGACTGCATCTGCCTGGCGCACACGCTGGTCCAGGCAAGCGGGTGGAACGACAGCAGGACCTTCCTGCCCCTGAACGCCGAGAGGGCGGCGTCCTTGCCGTGCTGATCCTTGAGGGTGAATTCACGAACCTTCTCACCTGTCGAGACCATAGAGACCTCCTTGGCATTGTCTCGAGCTCGATGCAAAACTCAAAAAACTGTCGCCCCGCGCGAAAGCTGGGGCCCGGAAGTCCTTGATAAAACCGGTTTCCCGCTTCCGCAAGAATGACAAATCGAGAGTTTTTCAATGAGCTCTCCTGACCAGTTTTTAGATAAGACCGCCCGAAACGTTGTCAATGGCGCAGCAGGACATGGCGCAGCAGCAGGACTCTGCAGAAGGGCCTCGGCATGGCGGACGGCAACACCGATCCCCGGGTCCGGGGATCGACGGGCAAAGGCACGAGGGCCGAAGCAGAGACCGGGGTGCGCGTGCACCCCTTGCCTCCTGCCGCGAGCCCTGCTCCCCACGAGGACTGGGGGGCGGGAGAAAAGAAAGCGGACGCTACATATCCTCTTTCAATGCCTTTCTCAGCGACTTCTCGATGTAGTCGATGTGCTCTATGGTGGCTTCCTTGGCCGCTTCCTGGTCTTTCCTCTCGATGGCGGCGAAGATCTTGAGAAGCTGCTTCACGATGTCCCCCGAGCTGTCCGGCACGGTGGAAAGCTTCTTCCTGCTGTACGGGAAGGCCCCGGTGAGAATTGTGTTGATGGACTTGCGCAGATGCACGAAGATGGTGTTCTTCGTTGCGTCGGCCAGGATGTCGAAGAAATCGGAGTAGAGCCGTCCGCCCTCCTTGGAGCTGAGGACGTGGTCCACGCCGATCTTGTCGAGCATGTCGGTGATCTTCTTGAAGCGGGCCTTCTGCTCTTTCGACACGTTCGAGGCCGCAAGGGATGCCGCTTCGGAGTCGATGAGCCTGCGCACCGCCAGCAGTTCCCAGATCTTCTCGTGGTCCACGGAGATCAGGTCTTCGATGGAGGTCTTCACGTTGTCGGTGAGCGACCTGACATACTTGCCCTTCCTGTCCCGCGACTCGATGTAGCCTTTTGCCTCCAGGAGCTTCATGGCCTCGCGGAGCGAGATCCTGCTGATGCCGAAAAGCTCGGTCATCTCCTGTTCGGAAGGGAGCTTTTCCCCCATCTTGAGCTTGCCCTGAGAGATGAGCTCGACAATCTGGTTCATGACCAGTGTAGGAATGTCAGGCGATTTTTCAATCCGTGACAAACCCGTTAATTTCGTCTTCATATCCTTCTTTCTCCCTTAGTTATTGTCTTCTCATATGATATAATATGATATACGGATAATATCAAGATACACACATCGTATTGTGTATTACAAGCCTCAATTTCAGAGGGAGCAGGTGTCAAAGACGAGCTTGGGCCGGAACTCGAGGAAGTCGGCCGAGACGAACTCGAACCGGGTGTGACCGATGGTGCGGTTGAACCCCTGGTAATCCATCAGCCCCAGGTGCATGTGGCCGAACACCCAGACGTCGGGGCAATACGCGGATGCGATCTCTACCGGCCTGCCCGGTTTGCCGTCCAGGGAGATGGGGGGGAAGTGGGTCATGATGATCCTCACCCGCGCATCCTTGGGCATGGCGTCGAGCGACAGGCCGAATCTCGTCAGCTCCCGCTCCCAGATCTTCCGGTCCTCTGCGGATTCGTTCTCGATCTTGAGATCCGGGTCGATCCAGAGACGGGAGCCCGCGATGCTCACCTCGCCGAAGGTGGCGGCGGTGTTCTGGAGCGGCATGATGGAGGCGGGAAGCGCCTGCTTCACCTTGCTGAGCGAGGACCACCAGTAGTCGTGGTTGCCCTTGATGATCACCTTTTTCCCGGGCAGGGCATCGATGAATGCGAAGTCTTCACGAGCATCCTCGATCTTCAGTGCCCAGGAGATGTCGCCGGGTATGAGGACCAGGTCATCGTTTGAGACACAGCCCTCCCATGCCTGGCGGATGCGTTCGGGGTGCCCTTCCCAGTGGGCGCCGAAGATGTCCATGGGCTTGTCCGTGCCGAAGGACAGGTGGAGGTCAGCTATGGCGAAGACCTTCACGGATGTCCTTTCTCCCGAGTATCACTTTTGCCTGCCTGCAGTCTTCGTTGATCTGATCGATGAGGTAGCGCTTGTCCGCGAACTTGATCTCTCCCCGGATGTGCTCCACGAACTCGACTGCGAGGTCCTGCTCGTAGAGATCGCCCTCGAAGTCGAAGAGGAAGGCCTCGATGGAGGTGCCCACATCCCCGAAGGTGGGGTTGTTCCCGATGTTGACCACCCCCTCGTAACGCCTGCCTGCCATGATGATGTACACGGCATACACGCCGTATGCCGGGATGAGGGCCTTGTCGGACGAGACGTTCGCGGTGGGGAACCCCAGTTCCCTGCCCCGGGCCATACCGTGGACCACGGGCCCGTGGATCCGGTAGGGGTGTATCATGAGCCGGGCCGCGCCCATGACGTCGCCGGACAGGATCATCTTCCTGATGCAGGTGCTGGAGATCACCCTGCCCTCGATGGTGACCGGGTTCACGCTTTCCACGAAGAACCCCATCTTCTTCCCCATGCGCTTGAGGAATGTGATGTCGCCCTGTGCCTTCTTTCCGAAGCAGAAATCGTGCCCCACCACCACGCCCTTCGCCCCGAGCCGTTTCATGATGATCCCGTCGACGAAGGCATCGGGGGGCGTTTCGGCGAATTCCCGGGTAAACGGAGCGATGACGAGGTAGTCCATCCCGAGCGCGTCTATGGCCGCGATCTTCTCTTCCAGGGTAAAGATGAGCTGTGGGGTGACCCCCCTGAGCACCGAGGCGGGATGAGGATGGAAGGTGTAGACCACGGACACTCCGCCGATCCGGGCCGCGTGACTGCGGGTCCTCCGGAAGATCTCCTGGTGTCCCAGGTGGCACCCGTCGAAGTTGCCGATGGTGACCACCGCGTTCCTCAATGCTGCGGCATCGATTATTTCATTGTTTCGGATGACTTCCATACGCATCCTGTCTTGACTTTTTTCAGGTTCCCAACTATATGGGAAACACTTTTGGTTTTCAAGTCAAAGCACGCCGGGATGGCGGAATTGGCAGACGCGCTAGGTTCAGGGTCTAGTGGGCGTACGCTCGTGGGGGTTCAAGTCCCCCTCCCGGCACCAT
>JAJFUP010000245.1 GCA_021372395.1 Deltaproteobacteria bacterium | reverse complement strand
GCCTTTGCCCAGACCGACGGCGGATGACGCCGTCCGCGCCCCTTTTCCCCCTCTCGAGTCCAGGGATCTCGAGAGGGGCACTCTTCCCGATCAGGGAACGACCATGCACCTGAATGCATTGCTCATAACCTTTCTGGCCGTCTTCGGCCTGAGTATGGCGGTGAGGTCCGTGCTCAGGCGGCTCAACATCCATCATCTCAGACGCTTCGGGGCCGTGGTGCCCGGGGTGTTCAGGGACTCCATCGACGAGGGAACCCTCTTGCGGATGCGCGACTACACGGTCTCGCTATCCCGGCTCGGGTCCGTCGAGCTCGTGGCGGGAGACGGCGCGGCCCTGGCCCTGATCCTGAGCGGCTTCCTCCCGTGGCTCACAGGGACAGGCATGCTGACCGGACTTCCTCCCGTAGCGGCCGGGGTGCTGTTCTTCTTTGCCTGCGCGCTCATCCTCGAGGCCGTCGAGATCCCCTTCGACCTCTACCGCACCTTCGTCATCGAAAAGAGGTTCGCCTTCAGCACCACCACGTTCGGGCTCTGGCTTGCCGACCTCGCGAAGTCGCTCGTGCTCTCGGGCATCATCCTGGGGACGCTGCTCGCGATCTTCCTGGCGCTGATCTACCGGGTCCCCGGCCTCTGGTGGCTGCTCGCCTGGGCATGCTTCGCAGCCTTCCAGCTCGTCCTCACCCTTGCCTACCCCGTGGCGATCGCGCCCCTGTTCAACAAGTTCACGCCCATCGAGGAAGGCGAGCTGAAAACCCGCATCCGCTCGCTCATGGACAGGGCCGGGTTGGGTTTCGGCGGCCTCTTCAGAATGGACGCGAGCCTGAGGAGCACGCACTCGAACGCCTACTTCACGGGCATAGGCAAGACCAAGCGGATCGTGCTCTTCGACACCCTCATGGACACCCACACCACAGACGAGATCACGGCCGTGCTGGCCCACGAACTGGGCCACCTCAAGAAGGGCCACGTGAAAAAGCAGCTCCTCTTGTCCATGGGGCTCTCGCTCGTCGGGCTCTACCTTGCCGCACTGTTCATCGCGTGGCCTCTGCCCTACGAAACCTTCGGCTTCACCGGGGTCGTCTCCTATGCCGGGCTCTTCCTCCTGGCGCTCGCATCAAAGCCCTTTGCCTTTTTCCTCACCCCCTTCGGGTCCATGCTCTCGAGACGCTTCGAACGCCAGGCCGACGCCTATGCATACGGCCTCACAGGGGCGGCGGCCCCCCTGGCGCAGGCCCTCAAGCGCATCGCGAAGGACAACCTGGCGAACCTCCACCCCCACCCGCTCTACGCCTGGTTCTACTACTCCCACCCCCCGCTCGTGGAACGGATCGAGGCCCTGGAAAAGGCGGGCAACGACGCTCCGCAGCCCTCGGCCGCATAGGGGACCGGGTGCAAGACGATAGAAGGAGGGGCGATCGTCGCTTCGGGCTACGGACGTGCTGCCCGGCATTCGCACGCATGTCATGCTCTGACCTTCGATCCTTTGTGATTACTGGGTTTTTTCAAGAAAGCCCTGCCGGATACCGAAAAGGAAACTTGACTGAAATGAAGGGGGTGTTAATTTAAGCATCAGAGTCCCTTTTCATGTGTGTGCATTGACTTCTGTGACCTGTGCAGCGATGCAGCTTTTATGCGTAACGCAGAGATCCTTTCAAAGGGGGGTAATGGATGTGAAAGACAAGGAAAAGAACTATTTCACCGCACTGTATGACGTGGTCCGGGTCATCCACTCGTCGCTGGATCTCCCCACCGTGCTCCAGGAGATCGTGAAGGCGGTGGTGGAGACGATGAACGTGAAGGCCTCCTCCCTGAGGCTCCTGGACGCCCGGAGGAAGATGCTCGTCATGGGTGCATCCCACGGCCTCTCCAAGGGCTACATCAGGAAGGGCCCGGTGATCATCAAGGAGAGCGGCCTCGACCAGAAGGTGCTCCTGGGCAAGCCCATCTACATCAAGAACGTCCAGACCGACCCCGACTTCCAGTACGGTGCGGGGGCCAAGGCGGAGGGCATCAAGTCCGTCATCGTGGCCCCTCTGATAACCCAGAAGAAGGTGATCGGCGTGCTGCGCGTCTACACCGACAAGGTGCGGGAGTTCAACAAGCAGGAGATCCAGTTCCTGGAAGCCGTGGCGAACCTGAGCGCGCTAGCCCTCGACAACGCCCGCCTCCACCAGGCCCTTCAGACCAATTACGACCTGCTCGTCGCCCATAAGTACCGGCTCGACGACAACTGAGCCCAGGAGGCACGTATGATACGCGTGGGAATAAACGGTTTCGGCCGCATCGGGCGGCAGATCCTCAAGGCGATCATGGAGCGCCACGGCGACTCGCTGCAGGTCGCGGCCATCAACGACCTCTTCGACGTGGACACCAACGCGCACCTCTTCATGTTCGACACGAACTACGGGCACTTCACCGGGGACGTGAAGGTGAAGAAGGACGCGTTCATCATCAACGACAACCGGATCAAAAGCTTCGCGTACCGCGACCCGGCGCAGATCCCCTGGGACGAAGAGGGAGTTGACATCGTCGTGGAGTCCACGGGTCTGTTCCGCAGCAAGCAGGAGGCCTCGGCCCACATCTACGGTGGGGCCAAAAAGGTGATCATCACGGCCCCTGCCAAGCAGGAGGACATCACCGTGGTCATGGGCGTGAACCACACCCGGTACAACCCGTCCAAGCACCACATCATCTCGAACGCATCCTGTACCACGAACTGCCTGGCACCGCCCGCCCTCGTGGTCCACAAGAACTTCGGCATCGAGAAGGGCTGGATGACCACGGTGCACGCATACACGAACGACCAGCGGATCCTGGACATGCCGCACAAGGACCTGCGGCGTGCGCGGGCCGCGGCCATGAACATCATCCCCACGTCCACGGGTGCCGCCCGGGCGCTCTCCCTCGTGGTGCCTGACCTGAAGGGCCGCATCGACGGCTACGCCTTACGCGTGCCGACCTCCACGGTCTCGGTGGTGGACCTCACGGTCCTGCTCACGAAGGAAACGACCACGGACGAGCTGCGGGACAAGCTCAAGCGGGCCTCCCGGACATCCATGAAGGGCATCATGGCCTGCGAGGAGCGGCAGCTCGTGTCCACCGACTTCAAGGGCAACGACCTGTCGTCCATCGTGGACATCGAGTTCACCCAGGTGATCCAGAAGAACATGGCCAAGATTGTGTCCTGGTACGACAACGAGTGGGGCTACTCCTGCAGGGTCGCCGACCTGGCCGACTACATCGCCAAAAAGGGCATCCCGGGCTGAAAAGCCCGTTCCAAAGAATGAAACCAAGCCATCCGGGAGGGGAGGCTCTCAAAGCCGCCGCTCCCGGATGTTCTGTCTGATGCACCCTGTCCATCTTGGACCCCTGTTTTCGCAAAGGCGACGCTTCTCTTCGCGGTCTGCGCCCGACTCATGTGATAGCCTGCCACGTTTTTTGTTTGCCTCTTCGATTTTGCCTTCTGCGGGCGAGAAGGCAAAATCGAAGAGGTCAGGGTCACCCTGCATCTCCCCCCAAGCGAGAACACCGCATCCTGGACCCCCGCTTTCGCGGGGGCGACGAATTCTTTCACGTTCCGCTCCTGCCTCAAATAATTTCAAATCTATCACGCCCAGACCCCTGCCGTGTCCATAGGCACAACCCGTCATGCAGACTCCCCTCGCAAGGCATCCGACACCCCGATTGGTGCGAAGAGGTCGGAGCTATTCACCCCCCTCCTGCACCGGGAGACCCCGCCCCAGGCCATGACCGCTCACGCTTCCTGCACGCTCTGCAGCCGCAGCTCTCCCCTTGCCGTATCCCTCGGCATTATCCCGATTTCACGGGCATTTCCCCAGGCCCTCCGCACCCGTATCCGCGCATGAACCAGGCCCTTTTGTCTTGACTGGCATGGCAGGCTTCCCTATAGTGCTAGCGCGCTTTTGCGTGGGGGGGAATTGAATGCCGAAGAGGAACGACATCCACAAGGTACTGATCATCGGGTCCGGCCCTATCGTCATCGG
>JAJFUP010000244.1 GCA_021372395.1 Deltaproteobacteria bacterium | reverse complement strand
GGTGAAATCCCTTCTCGATGCCGAAGGTATCGAATCCGTGGTGCGCAATGAATCCTTCCTGATGGAGCAGGCCACACCGGACGGCCTTCCAGGGGTGTGGATCCTGGACGACAGCCAGTACGAGAAAGCCGCCTCCATCGCTTCAACTTATGTTGAGGGTGGAAGCCAGGCGGAGAAGGAAGGCGCTTCGTGGCGATGCGCGAAGTGCGGCGAAATGCTCGAATCCCAGTTCACCACCTGCTGGCAGTGCGGAACGGACCGGCCGGAAGGAAAGTAGCGGCAAGGTAGCCAGCAAACAGCCTCCATAGGGCAGAGAGCCGCCGCCCTTCCCTGGTTATTCTCCCAGCTGATCAACCTCTGTCATAATCATAAAGAATTGGCCTTAACCATCGACGAAGAGGTGCTGGTCAACAAAACCACAAAGACAGACCGTCCGGCAAAGCTGAAAGGACGCACGAAAAAGCTCAGCACCGGTTGGCGTTGCCTTCGGCCTCTCCTCATCGATTCGCCCTTTGACTTGCCCCTGCATATGGATTATTATAGCTATAAACAAACACATTATTTGAGGGGTATTTCCATGAGAACCATACAGATGACCCTTGAAGATGATCTGGTCCAGGCAGTGGACAAGATCGTCAAGCAAACGCATACCACCAGGTCGGCCTTTACCCGCGCGGCATTGAAAGACGCGGTCAATAATTTCAAGATATCCCAGCTGGAGCAGAGACATCGGAAAGGTTATGAACAGCAACCTGCAAGCAAAGAAGAATTCAGCGTGTGGGAAAACGAGCAGAAGTGGGAAGACTCATGAATCGCGGCGAGGTTCGCTGGTATACGTTCAACCCACCCGACAAGAAACGCCCCGTCGTCGTATTAACGAGAGACTCGATCATCGACTACCTGGGTGAAGTAACCATCGCACCCGTCACCTCCACCATTCGAGATATTCCCAGTGAAGTTTTCCTGTCCAGAGGCGACGGCATGCCCATAGATTGCGCCGTTAACTGCGACAATATTCAAACGGTTTCGAAGAGCAGAATCGGTGCCTTCATCACGAAGCTTCCCCCGGATAAAATCGAAGAAGTGAAAAAGGCCATCTGCTTTGCCCTTGGCTTGTGATCGTTCATTCCTCCCACACCAGAGCCCACGAACGCATGCACCTTGCAGGGGACTTCCTCACACCGGATCAAGTCATCCAACCGGGAAATCCACCCAGTCGAATTGATCTCATCAACACTCTTTCCGGGGTAGACTTCGCAACCTGCTACGCTTCTCGTGTGCAGAGAGATCTTCAAGGGACCCGGGCTTGCCCTCCGCAGGCGGCAAAACTATATTATGAGCAGTCGGCATCCTCTGCACCGCTCTCCGGTTGAGATCTCGATTCAAGGAGGGACCATGACTGCCAGGCCCTACGTCAGGTCGACCCTGATCGCGGCGCTCGTCGTGCTCGCTCTCGGGGGGTTTATGCTCCACGTGCGGATCCACCCGGTCGCGAAGAACTTCTCGAACATCGTCCCGGTCGTTGCCGGGATCCTGAGCGTCATCGTGGTGCCCCTGCTCTTCTCGTTCAAGAAAACTCTTGCCTACGGCTATGTTCTGAACGGGTTTCTCGCCATCATCGGCACCATCGTCATGGCCCACTTCGCCCTCGCCCACTGGCCCGACCCCGCCACGCCCGGGGCCATCCTTTTCGGCACGACCCTGGCCGACATTTTGATCCTGTGGACCGCCTTCTTCGTGGGCAAGGCCCTCTTCGACCTGGAGACCTTCGGCTATGCCCCGGACAGGCAGCGCGCAGGCATATCCTACCGGTACCCCAACCTCGGGTGGTGGCTGGCGCACCTGGCGGCCGTGAGCCTCGTGTACACCGTCGGCAACCTGGTGTGGAGGTGAGCATGAACAGGTTCAAGCTCTTTACCCTGAACTGGTGGATCCTGCACGCCCTGGCGATCCTGTTCTTCCTGTATCTGGGCCACGTGATGGTGTTCCCCGCCTGACCGGGAAGACCGGGGATCAGCTCTTTGGAAACGATGGTTCACAAACGTCACTTCATGGTGGTATATTCTGTGCGGCGAAGCATATAAGAAGCATTCGCACATCTCATCATAAAAAAAAGAGGAGGAACGCCATGAAAAAGATTTTCAAGCTATCGATTTTTCTTCTGCTGTTAAGCATGTCTGCGGCCTATGCCCAGACCGACTGCACGGAGATGTACGGCACAGGGTCGCAGGTCATGACCCTTGCCACCGGGAGCCCGGGAGAGCTCGGGCTGGTCAAGGCCCTGGCCGATGCGTTCAATGCACAGAACAACACCGCCGTCTGCTGGAAAAAGGCAGGCTCGGGTGACGGGCTTGCCCTGCTGAAGGACAAGAAGGTGGACCTGATCATGGTCCATGCCCCGGAGGCCGAGAAAAAGGCCGTTGCCGAAGGGTGGGCGATCAAGAGGACGCTCATCGGCTCCAACGAGTTCTACATCGTGGGACCTGCCGAAGACCCGGCCGGCATCTCCAAGGCGACGAGCGCCGCAGATGCCTACACCAGGATAGCCGGCGCCAAGTCCCTCTTCCTCTCGCGGGGAGACAACTCCGGGACCAACATGAAGGAGCTCGCGGTCTGGAAGAAGGCGGGGATCACGCCGGAAGGGAGCTGGTATGTCATCTCGAAAGGGTTCATGATGGACACCCTCAAGCGCGCAGACAGCGAGAAGGGGTATTTCATGACCGACAGCAGCACGTGGATCGCTGCCAAGAAGGAGATGAAGAACCTGAAGATCCTCTACCGGGGCGACCAGATGCTCGTCAACACCTACAACGCCCTGTGCAGGCCGGCGCTCGACGGGCCTTCCCAGCCCGTTGCGGCGAAGTTCATCGACTTCGTGGCATCGGAAAAGGGGCAGAACGTCATCAGGGCCTTCGGGACCAACCTCTACGGCGAGCCCATCTACAACGATGCCGCCTATGCGAAGAAGTACGACCGGTAAGGATTGAACACACCCCGGGCGCGTTTCCGGACAGGCCTTTGCGCCGGAGGCGCGCCCGTTTCGTCAGGGTTGCCGCAACTCGGGGATCGGGTTCGTGCCGCCCATGGCCTCGACGATCTTGGCCATGAGCTTCTTCGTGACGATGAACGGGATGTCCGGGCACCGGGCAAAGTGCAGCCGGTAGCCGGGAAAAAGCCTGCCCGGGCGGGGCGTCGCAGAGATTTCTTCCCAGGGGACCATCAGGGACGGGTGGCCGATCCTCATGGGCAGCAACACCGAGATGTGCAGGCCGTCCTGGCCGGGCCCGAAGGTCAGGCAGTTGTTGTAGCCCGTCATCCACCGCATGGATGCACTCTGGAAGCGAATCTTCCTGCCTTCGTGAGGTGACGTTTCCCGGTAGTGGACAGCGAGCATGGACCACCCGCCGATACGGGAGACGGCGTACATGACCACGAACCACAGGACGATGATAAAAAGCAGGGGATAAAACCCCGGCACATTCTCCATCACGCATTCCCTCCCCTCCTCTTCTTCATACGTGATTTTTCCCTGTCTGTGCAAGACTTGGCCCGATGAAAGGCAGGGCATGCGGGGCAAAAAGGTATTGGTCGGGCCCATGCAATATGGTAGGCTCCAGGGTATTGAGGCCATGGGCAGGACGGCAGCGGTTCGGCCGTCATGAGCCCCTGATGAGTTCGTGCCATGTCATGAGAAAGGAGATTCCATGGAACACCGCACCGCTGGCCAGATCGGGTTCGTGGCAGGCAGATGGCCCCTCGATCCGGGCAAACCCACGCTCATCTTCATCCACGGCGCCGGCACCTCGCATCTCATCTGGACATCCCAGGTGAAGGCCTTATCGGCCCGGGCGAACACCGTGGCCGTCGACCTGCCGGGCCACAACTCGAGCAGGTTCCAGGGGAAAGATTCCATCGCCGGTTATGCCGGGACGATCCTCGATTTCATCGAGAGGGCCAGGATCCCCCACCCCGTGCCGTGCGGGCTCAGCATGGGCGGCGCCATAACCCAGCATCTCCTCATCAACAACGATAGCGTGTTCCCTGCAGGGATACTCATCAACACCGGGGCCAGGCTCAAGGTCCTGCCCATGATCTTCGAGACCATAAAAAAGGACTACGACAAGTACGTGGAGCTCACCGGCGCGTTCGCCATCTCGAAGAAGAACGACTCGGAGGCCCTCAGGGCAAAGGTCAGGGCCTCCCTGCAGTGCACGCCCGAGGTGGTCCTGGGAGATTTCTGCGCCTGCGACGCCTTCGATGTCATGGGGCAGCTGGGTACCATCTCGCTCCCGGTACTGGTGCTCACCGCAAGCGACGATCTGCTCACCCCGCCCAAATACGGCACCTTTCTCTCCGAGGGCATCAGGGGCGCACAGCGGGTGAACATCGAAGACGCGGGCCACCTCTCTCCTATCGAGAAGCCCCTCGAGGTGAACGCGGCGATCCAGGCCTTTCTCGCAAGGCTTGTCCTCTGACGATCGGGCGTTATCATGAGGGGTGTACTTTTCTGCTGAGCGAAAAGGAGGCCGGACTCTCATGAACCAGAAAAAAATCCCCATGGAACATGACAAGAAGATCGCCCTGGTGGCCCACGACAACAAGAAACAGGACCTGGTGGAGTGGGCAAAGTACAACCGCACCCTCCTGGCTCACCACGAGGTGTATGCCACCGGCACCACGGGCGGCATCCTGGAGCGGGAACTCGGCTTCCATGTAGCACGGTTCCAGAGCGGGCCTCTGGGGGGCGACATCCAGATAGGCGCCAAGATAGCCGAGGGAGACATAGACTTCCTGATCTTCTTCTGGGACCCGCTCGAGCCCATGCCCCACGACCCCGACGTCAAGGCGCTGCTCCGCATGGCCGTGGTGTGGAACATCCCCATTGCCTGCA
>JAJFUP010000234.1 GCA_021372395.1 Deltaproteobacteria bacterium | reverse complement strand
TCGACGAGGGTATCGGCATACAGGAGACCATCGGCATCTTTTCGCAGAACATGCCGGAATGCCACATAGCCGACATCGCCGCCCTGACCGTCCGGGCCATCCCGGTCTACATCTACCCCACCAACACGGCGAAGCAGGCGGAATACCTCGTCAACGATGCCGAGATCAAGGTGGTCTTTGTGGGAGACCAGGAACAGTATGACAAGATCATGCAGATTCTCCCGAACAGCAAGTACCTAAAACGCATCGTGGTATTCAAGAAGCGGGTGCAGCATGAGAAAAGGGACGACGTGACCCATTTCCCGGATTTTCTGGAAAAGGGCCGCGGCCTCAACAATGATCAGCTCCTGAAGGATCGGCAGGACACGGCCGACGGCGAAGACCTCATCCGCATCATCTACACCTCGGGAACCACAGGAGAGCCAAAGGGGGTCATGCTCACGCACGAAGCGGCCATGCACGCTCTCTGGGCGCATGACCAGCGGCTCATCGATCCCAACGAGAACGATGTCAACCTGAGCTTTTTACCCCTGAGCCATGTCTTCGAAGGCATGTGGACCTACTTTGCCTTCTCCCACGGCATGGTGAACAACTACCTGGAGGACCCCTCCAAGATCATCGACTTCATCCAGGAGGTGAAGCCCACGATCATGTGCGCGGTCCCGCGCTTCTACGAGAAGATTTATGCCGCCATCTTCGACCGCCTGGAGTCCGCCCCCCCGAAAAAGAAGAAGCTCTTTCACTGGGCGATACAGGTCGGCAGAGAGCGCAACAACCGGAAAAAGGATCTCCTGCCCATATCCCCCCTCCTGAAGATGAAGTACGCACTTGCCGATGCGCTGGTCCTCAAGAAGCTCAGGGCGCTCACCGGCGGCAGGATCAAGTTCTTCCCCTGTGCCGGGGCCCCGCTCGCCCAGGAGATCGAGGAATTCTTCTATGCCATGGGGGTCTTCATCGATTATGGGTACGGCCTGACCGAGACAAGCGCAACCGTCACCTGTCACGAGCCGCACAGCTTCAGGTTCGGGCTGGTGGGCACCCCCCTGCCCGGGGTCGAGGTGAAGATAGATCCGAAGAACAGCGAGATCCTCGTGAGGGGAAAGACGGTCATGAAAGGGTATTACAAGAAGCCTGAGGCAACGGCCGAGGTCTTCACCGAGGACGGGTATTTCCGGACCGGGGATGCCGGGGTGTTCGAGGACAACGGCGAACTCAGGATCACCGACCGTATCAAGGACCTCATGAAGACTGCAGGGGGCAAGTATATCGCACCCCAGCTCATCGAGTCGATGCTGCTGATCGACCACTACATTGAACAGGTTGCCGTCATCGGTGATCGACGCAAGTTCGTGACCGCTCTCATCGTGCCGTCTTTCGTGAACCTGGAAGGCTATGCGAAGGCCCATGGCATTGCATACTCTTCCCGCGAGGACCTCATCTCCAGGCCCGAGATCATCGCGTTCTACCAGAACCGCATCGACGAGGACACGAAAGAGCTTGCCCGCTACGAGAAGGTCAAGAGGTTCACCCTGCTCTCCAAAGAGTTCACGGTGGATGCCGGCGAGCTGACCCCGACGTTCAAGACCATGCGCAAGGTGGTGAACAGCCGCTACAAGGATCTCATCGAAACCATGTACCAGGAGTAGCAATGCCACGGCATCCGGCTGCGTGACACGGTGTGGCCTCAGGACAGCGAGTACTTCTTCAGCAGGGCGTACAGGCGCGAGCGGGACATTCCGGAGATCCTGCAGGCCGCATCGATGTGCGGTTTTGTCTGGCGCATGAGCTCCGCAAGATACTGCTGCTCGATCTCGCTCACCGCCTCTTCCCGCACCTCCTTCAGGCTGGGGAGGGTCTTGGCGGAAAGGTCCTGGCTCGGTTTCTTCTGCCTGCCTGTAACGCTGTCGCGCTTCACCTGCACCAGGATGTGGTAGGGGAGGTGTTTGGATACCAGGAGGGGGCAATCCTGGGCCACCGTGACGGCGCTCTCCAGGGCGTGGATCAGCTCCCGGACATTCCCCGGCCAGGAGTACTGCAGGAGGGTGTCCATGAAAGTCTGGCTTGCATGCTTGGGTTTCATGCCGTACTGCCTGCAGATGCTCTTCAGGTAGTACTCCGCCAGCTCATGGATATCCTCGTAGCGTTCGCGCAGCGAAGGGAGATGGATGGTGATGGATTGAAGTCTGAAAAGGAGGTCTTTTCTGAACCTGTTTTCCTCAACCAGCTTGTCCAGGTTCTGGTTCGTGGCGGAGATGACCCTGAAGTCGCTCTCGATCTCGGAGGTCTTCCCCACAGGACGGAAGCGGCCCTCCTGGAGCACCCGCAGGAACTTCTTCTGGACGGACAGCGGGAGCTCGCCCACTTCGTCGAGGAAGAGGGTTCCCTTGTGGGCATGGATGACCAGGCCGTGCTGCGATTTGTCCGCCCCGGTGTACGCGCCTTTTTCGTGGCCGAACAGGATGCTTTCCACCAGGTTGGTGGGCAGCGCTGCACAATCGACGACGACGAAGTTGCTCCCTGCACGGCTCGAGTTGTTGTGGATTGCACGGGCGAAGAGCTCCTTGCCTGTACCGGTTTCACCGGTAAGCAGCACGCTGGCATCGCCCCGGGAGGTCTTGCTTAGGAGGGACAGGCTCTTTTTCATACCGGGACTCTGCCCGATAATTCCCCCTTTCTCGAAAGCAGGGGTGGTCTCCTGCTGCGAGTTGCTCTCGTGGTAGATGAGCACGTCTTTCAAGAGCTGGGCAAGGTCTGTTTTCGTAAAGGGCTTTTCGATGTAATCCCAGGCTCCCCGGGACAGTGCCGCCTCGACTGCATCCGGATCGCCATAGGCGGTTATGACGATCACCTCCGGGCAACCGTGGTTCTGGGTGATCTTCGGAAGCATCTCTATCCCGTTGCCGTCCGGCATGTGCACATCGAGAAACACCACATCGTACAGGCCTGATTCAAGAGCGGCCAGGCCGTCCTTCAGGGTAAAGGCGGTGGAAGGGTCATATCCCAGGGTTCGTGCAACGTTTGCTATAGAGTTGCACACGAGTTTGTCATCATCGATAATAAGGACCCTTTTTCTATCATCCATGCGCGGTTTTGCATTTTAAAATCTTTTCCCCTGGAAGTAAAGCGATGTTAGATCAGTGCACGCCGGACGGCATCCGCCAGGAGGGATTTGGGAAAAGGCTTGAGGATGAACGCATGGATATCTCTTTGGTGTTCCTGAAGCTCATGGAGCGTTTCTTCGGACCCGGAACAGAGAATCACGGGGATGTCTTTCCGTATGCCGTGCACGCGGGTTATGAGCTCATGACCCCTCATCCTCGGCATGACCTGGTCGGTGATCAGCAGGGCGAAATCCTCCGGCGTTTCCCGGAAGAGGCAGAGCGCATCCCCGGGGTCGCTGACGGCGGTCACGCGGTAGCCCATGTGGACAAGCAGACCTTTGAGGCTGCACAAGTCCGCGGCGTTGTCATCCACCAGCAGGATGTGCTTCCCGCCGCGCCCGGTGGCCTGCGGTTCTGGTGCCCGAGGCTGGTCTGGAGCATCGCGGTACAGGGGGAGGCAGACCTCGAACCGCGTCCCTTTCCCGGCCTTGCTGTGAAGCAGGATGGACCCGCCTGCATTCCTGGCCGCTTCATAGACCGTGGCGAGCCCGAGCCAGGTACCTCTGCAAGTCTTTTCGGTGGTGAAAAACGGGTCGAAGATATGCTCTTGCAATTCCGGTCTGATCCCGGTGCCGGTATCACGGACCGTGAGTTTTACATATGTACCGGGTTTGAGGTCAGTGACCAGGGCAGGGACAGCGGCGGAGACGTCTATCTCCTTGAGGGAAACGCCGAGAAATCCCCTGTGGGGGTTTATCGCCTGCACGGCATTCATGCACAGGTCGATGATGAGGTGATGGATCTGGGTCGGGTCTGCACGCACCAGGGACTCTTCCGCGGATATCCACTGCCGGAAGGTGATATTGGAGGGCAGCGATCGTGTAAAGGAGTCCAGAGCAGTGCGAACGACCGGGCTTAAGGCGATGGGGTTGAAGGGCGTTTTTTTCCTGAAGCCGAACATCTTGATCCGGTTCACGAGGTTTCTCCCCAGCTGTGCCGCCTCGATCATCTGGTCAAGGTACTCCCGTTCCTGTGTCCCGCATGGCGCCAGGTCTGAAACGAGCTCTGCGTTGATCAGGATGGGCTGAAGCACGTTGTTGAAGTCGTGGGCTATGCCTCCTGCCAGCACGCCGAGTACCTCGATTCTCCGTTCGTGCTCGAGATCCTTTTGTCGTTTTACTTCCTCCGTCACATCGAGTTCGAGAACGGTATAGCCGGTGGTCTTCCCTGCCGCATCTGTCACCGGGGAGATGATCACTTCCGTATCCTGATCGGTGCCGTCCATCGCTGTTCTGGTTATTCGACCCTTCCACGGTCTGTCCAGGGTTTCCCCGGAAGAAAAGAGAGAGCTGAGCTCATCGAACTGCAATGTTTCCCGGCCGTAGGGCTTTCCCCTGAGCCCGTGCAGCGACATCCCGATGGAGGCCGCTGCTGCAGGGTTCACATACCGGATGATCCCCCGGGAATCGAGGATGAGGAAGCTCCCGGCGGTATTCTCAACCGCCGAGACGAGAAGTTGAGCGTTTTGTTTTTTGTCCATAGCTCTCTTCATGGCATCAGGTGTCTCTCGTAGAATAAAGGGGTGGGTAGCTTTTTCAAGCCTTGTCGCTCCGCTCGACTGTTTCTGACAGGAGTGGTCATCCTGGGGGAAAAGGAAAAAGCTGTACGGGTGTCATCCCGGGTTCTCCCTGCTGGAGAAAGCAGGAGAAGAAAGTGTCTCTCTCTCCTGGAGACGCTCCCTTCGACAAGATGTGTGTGAGCCGGACCAACCAAAAGAGGTGTCGAAGTATCGCAGGACCCCGGCCCATCCCTCCCCGCAGAGCCTTTGCACCGGGGCCTTGCGGGGAGAGCATCCGGCATGGGGCAGCTCAGTTCTGATACTCTCTTCCCAGCAGGGAACTGGATCGGCTGTTTGCGTCGAAGGTGCAGAAATCGTGGGCTTCGGCCTCAGAAAGGTGGCTGCCCATATCTTCCAGAACCCGTCGCAGCTTTTCCATGGATCGAGCCTGAAGCTGTCTGACACGCTCCCTGCTCACCCCGAGCTGCTCCCCGATATCTTTCAGCTTCACGGGAGGATCTGCAAAAAACCGTTGCATGATGACACGGGCGTCCCTCTCGGGCAGGGAGTCGATGCACTGCCGGAACAGCCCCGTGATGTTCCGTGTTGCCTCCTCGCCGCGGTAGATCTTTTCCGGGTCAGCGCCATCGGTGAGAAAATCGATCCATTGATCCCTGTCGTTCTCGTCGTTCCCGATATTTTCATCCAGGGAGAGCAGGTCCTTTGCATGGCCCAGATTCCCGGTGTGCACCTTCCGGCTCTTGAGCAGAAAGGCCTTAATCGTGGCTTCGATCCACCAGACAGCATAGTAGACGAAAGGTACCCCGCGCTCGGGGTCGAACCTTTTCAGTGCCCTGATCAGGCCGAGGTTCCCTTCCTGTATGATCTCAAGACGATGGTACCCGCTGTTGAAATACTTGCTGCTCACCTTTACCACGAACCTGAGATTCGCATGTATGATCTGCTGCCCGGCCTCGGCGTCTCCGTTCTGATACCGTTTTGCCAGTTCATACTCTTCGTCGTGGGTAAGGACGGGGTATCTCTTTATTTCCCGGTAATAAAACTGAAGCTCTGAGTAATCATGTGTCCGTTCCATTCGTCATGTCCCTTCGCGTGGAGAAGTCGTCCCTGAAGCTTCCCTGATCAACGCAGTGCAGGCGAGAAGCTCGACGCAGGCGCTGCTCACATCCCGGATATTCCTGAACCGGATCCGTCCGGAGTCGAACAGATCCGCCACCTCTTCAGCTATGAGCCGGCATTGTTCGTCATCCTGGGTTCTTGTCTTGGAGCCGCAGGCTGTTTGCCACTGCGGGCCGAAAAGCTTGAGATTGATCTCTGCGAGGAGATCGTAGAGCGTGGTTATCCGCGGAGCCCTCGACCTGGTATCTGCCGAGCCCGATTCACCGTACATCCCCATAGACACCCCCATCCGGATCGTCTCGATGAACCGGGTATCTCTTCCGGATCATCGAGCAGGATCGCAAAATTCATATGCAGGGGTATATTCAATTGGCATGCCAGAAGGAGCGATAAAAAAATAAACAAGAATAACAGATAGTTGAAACGAAATATTCTCCAGCCCTTTTTCAATCTCCCGGCTGATTGTCCTGCGGGAAAGGACAGATCCTTTCCCGCAGGATCCGGTGCCTGGATGCCCGCCGGTGTGCTCGGCCCATGCCTTTTATCAAGTTGATTTCCGGGGGGGGATCGGTATATCTCTGTAAACTATCTTTCCGGATCAACCGTCTTAAAGAACCGGCTGATTGAGCGTGAAAGAGCGGGAGAGCCTGCAGCGGTTCAAAGGGGAATGCGTGGAGGCACGATCGGAGGGTAGGATGAAAGGCACAAGCCCCAGCGGGTATACACATCGTGCCGGGGACCGGTTCAGGGCTGCCTCCATCTCCGCTCTGAACGATCGCCGCCCTGACCGCTGCCTGCCAGGAAAAGGCCATGGGAGTGAGACAATGAGAAAGATCATGATCGGGTGGCTGCTTGTGTTTTTTGCCCTGGCAACACTCATGCACGCCTGTTCGTCAAAGAAGCAGAAGCCTGTTGAAAGGCCCGTTCCTGTGGTGGCCTCCGTTGCCCATCAGAAGAGCGTTCCCGTTCAGATGACTGCCATGGGCTCGGTGGAGGCATTCCAGACCATCTCGGTGAGGAGCCGGATCACGGCCCAGATACAGAAAGTCCTTTTCAGTGAAGGCCAGGACGTGAAAAAGGGAGACCTCCTCCTTGAACTTGACTGCCGCACCTATGAAGCCGCCCTCAGGCAGGCGCAGGCGAACCTTGCCAGGGACAAAGCCCAGGCCCTCTATGCCTCGGAACAGTCGCGCCGGTATGCCGACCTGGTGAAGAAGGACTATGTGGCTCGGGAGCAGTACGAGCAGATCCAGGCAAACTCCGCCGCGCTGGAGGCCACGGTGAAGGCGGACGAGGCTTTCGTGGAGAGCAACCGCGTCCAGATGCAGTACTGCTCTATCCATTCCCCCATCGATGGACGGACCGGGATGCTGAAGGTGAATCAGGGAAACATCATAAAGGCCGATGACACCGAACTCCTCACCATCAATCAGATCCAACCCATAAACGTCGCCTTCGCCATTCCCGAGAAGGACCTGCCACGGGTCAGAAAGTACCTGGCGGAGAGAAAGCTTGCCGTGAGTGCCGTTATCCCCGGAGAAGATCGCCCTGAAACGGGAGAGCTCTCCTTTGTGGATAATGCCATCGACAAGACGACAGGGACCATCACGCTTAAGGGGACGTTCCCAAACAAGGAAAAGCGGCTGGTCCCGGGCCAGTTTGTCAACGTGGTGCTGACGCTCGCCACGGTGCCCGATGCCGTCCTCGTCCCGACCCAGAGTGTAGAGCAGGGGCAGGCAGGTCAATATATCTATGTCATCAGGCCTGACTCGACGGTTGAGATGAGGCCTGTAACCATCGGTCAGGCCGTCGATAATGAGACCGTTGTCCTGGGAGGGATAAAGGCAGGGGAGCGGGTGGTCACGGACGGGCAGATGCGGCTCCTTCCCGGGGCCAGGGTCACGGTCAAAGGGAAACCGATGACAGGGAGCCGGTGATCGGGTGAATATCTCAAGCATCTTCATAGAGCGCCCCATCATGACTACCCTGGTCATGATGTCCTTCCTCCTCTTCGGCATCGTCGCCTACCGGGCTCTGCCGGTCAGCGAGCTTCCCAATGTGGATTTTCCCACCATCCGGGTGTCTGCAAGCCTTCCGGGGGCAAGCCCCGAGACCATGGCCTCCTCCGTTGCAACGACACTGGAAAAGGAGTTTTCCAATATCGCAGGCATCGATTCCATGACCTCATCGAGCTCACAGGGAAGCACGCAGATCACCCTGCAGTTCAATCTCAACCGGAACATAGACGCAGCGGCCCAGGACGTGCAGACAGCCATTTCGTCGGCCACGCATCATCTTCCCGACGACATGCCGTCGCCCCCGACCTTCAGGAAGGTGAACCCGGCAGAGTCGCCCATACTTTTCATTGCCCTGAGCTCGAAGACCCTGCCCCTTACCACGGTGGACGAATATGCGGAAAACCTTCTTGCAAAACGGATATCCATGATCGACGGCGTGGCCGAGGTCGGGGTATTCGGGTCACAGAAATACGCCGTCCGGGTGCAGCTGGATCCGACAGCCCTGGCAACACGGTCTGTGGGGATCAATGAGGTATCCGATGCCATACAGTCCGGCAATGTCAACCTCCCCACCGGGACCCTGTGGGGATCGCACAAGGCCTTCACCGTTCAGACAGCCGGACAGCTCGAGGATGCACAGGCCTACCGGCCGCTGATCGTGGCCTACCGCGGCGGGTCGCCGGTGCGGCTCGGCGATCTCGGCCGGATCATCGACAGCATCGAGAATGACAAGAGCGCTTCGTGGTTCAACGATGAGCGGGCCATTGTCCTGGCTATCCAGCGGCAGCCCGGCACCAATACGGTGGCGGTCGTGCAGGCCATCAAGGATATCCTCCCGAGCTATCAGGCCCTTATCCCGGCAGCCATGAATCTCAATATCATGTACGACCGGTCCCAATCCATAAAGGAATCCATCCGCGATGTCCAGATCACCCTGATCATCGCGCTCATCCTCGTGGTCCTGGTCATCTTTCTCTTCCTGCGCAATCTTTCCGCCACCATCATCCCCAGCCTGGCACTGCCCATGTCCATAGTCGGGACCTTCGCCGTGATGTACCTGGCCGGGTTCAACCTAGACAACCTCTCTCTCATGGCGCTCACCCTGTGCGTGGGCTTCGTGGTGGATGATGCCATCGTCATGCTGGAGAATATCATACGGCACATGGAGCATGGCGAGAGCCCGCGTGATGCAGCCTTCAACGGGTCCAGGGAGATAAGCTTCACCATCATCTCCATGACGCTGTCCCTGGTGGCGGTCTTCATCCCGGTGCTCTTCATGGGGGGGATCATCGGGAGGCTTCTTCACGAATTTGCCGTTACCATCGTCGTTGCCGTCCTTATCTCCGGGTTCGTGTCACTGAGCCTGACGCCGATGCTCTGCAGCATCATGCTCCGTCCTGCAGGCCAGGCCCGACACGGCCGGGTCTATCAGACATCTGAGCGGTTTTTCGATGGAATGCTCCGGGGGTACGAGAGAAGCCTTGGCTGGGTGCTCCATCACCGGAGAACGACCCTTCTGGTTTCCCTGCTTTTCCTGGCAGGGGTCATCTATCTCTATACCGTCATGCCCAAGGGATTCCTGCCGAGCGGAGATACGGGCCAGATCACCGGCTCCACGGAGGCGGCCCAGGGCACCTCGTTCGAATCCATGGTGAAATACCAGAGGAACGTTGCCCGGATCGTACAGAAAGATCCGAATGTCGATATCGTCATGTCACGCGTGGGGGGCGGAGGCGGCAGCAGTTCGTCCAACACGGGCGGATTGATGCTCCGGCTGAAACCGAGGGGGGAAAGAAGCCGAAGCGCGGACGAGATAATCCAGGAACTCAGGCCCAAGCTCGCCGCAATCCCCGGGATCCAGACCTATCTGCAGAACCCGCCGCCCATACGCATCGGGGGGTATCAGACGAAGAGCCAGTACCAGTACGCCCTCCAGAGCCCGGATATAGGCGAGCTCTACCGATATGCCCCTGTGTTGGAGTCCCGGCTCAAGGACCTGCAGGGTTTCCAGGATGTAACGAGCGATCTCCAGCTCAAGAACCCGCAGATATCCGTCAGCATCAACCGGGACAAGGCTTCCGCCCTGGGAATCAGCGTTCTTCAGATAGAGCAGGCACTTGGGAGCGCGTACTCCTCGCGCCAGGTCTCCACGATCTATGCGCCCAACAACGACTACCAGGTTGTCCTCGAGCTGGAGTCCAGGTATCAGGCCGACCCGTCGGCTCTCGCCCTTCTCTATATCCGGTCCGACCAGGGCACCCTGGTGCCGTTGAGTACCGTCGTGAACCTGGACCGGACCGTGGGTCCGCTGTCCGTCAATCACCTGGGGCAGCTTCCCGCCGTGACTCTGTCCTTCAATCTGGCACCCGGCAAGGCGCTGGGTGATGCCCTTGCCCAGGTGGAAAAGACTGCGGCAACGGTTCTGCCCGACACCATCACAGGCAGCCTCCAGGGGACGGCCCAGGCCTTCGAGTCGTCCATGGTGGGCTTGGGCCTCCTGATCCTGGTGGCCATACTGGTCATCTATGTGGTGCTGGGCATCCTCTACGAGAGCTTCATCCATCCCATCACCATCCTTTCAGGGTTGCCGTCGGCCGGGATCGGCGCGCTCCTGACCCTGATGATCTTCCGGGTCGATCTCAACCTGTATGCCATGGTAGGGATCATCATGCTCATCGGGATCGTGAAGAAAAACGCCATCATGATGATCGATTTCGCCCTGGATGCGGAGAGGAAGGATGGGAAGAACCCGGAGGAAGCGATCTTTCAGGGGGCGCTCATCCGGTTTCGGCCCATCATGATGACGACCATGTCTGCCCTCATGGCGACGCTGCCCATAGCGCTGGGCCTGGGTGCGGGCGGAGAGACGAGGCAGCCCCTGGGTCTCGCCGTGGTGGGCGGCCTTGTCTTTTCACAGATCGTGACCCTCTACATCACCCCTGTCACCTACATCTATCTCGACAAGCTTCAGTCTGCCGTGCGCAGGCGCTACCAGGGATTCCGGCGCACCTGACCGGCACGTGGGGGGCCCCTCGGCCATGCCCTTCAGCTCAGGGTCCCCCGTCACCTGGGCATCTCTTCTTCCGGGCCGCCCGACGGTCCGAGGGTGGGTTCCATCGGGACTGCGGGCGTTGGAGCGGCTTCAAGAGGAGCCGGGGGTTCCACACCCTGGACCGGGCCGGCAGGTGCTCCCTCCCCGGAAGGCTGCAGCAGACCCGTGGTGTCCGCCTCGGCTGTGACGGCATCGGACGGTACCTCTCCGGCAGACTCCTCGGGCGGGTGCATGACCTCCTCATACTCGGGTATCACGATGCCCCTGCGCACCATGATCCGGTATATCCTGGCCGAGCGGTACCGCACGTATTTCGAGCTTCCGACTGGGTTGAGCCGCAGCGGGCTGGGAAGGACGGTGGCGAGCCGGGACGCCTCCTCACCGCTCAGGCCGGAGGCGTGCTTCCCGTAGTAGTGGCGGCTCGCGGCCTCGATGCCGAAGATCCCGTCACCCCATTCGGCCACGTTGAGGTAGAGCTCCACGATCCTCCTCTTCGAGAGGGCGCGTTCCATCCGCCAGGTGAGGATGGCCTCCTTGATCTTCCGGATGGGGTTCTTCGACGGGGAGAGGTAGAGGTTCTTTGCCAGCTGCTGGCTTATGGTGGAGCCGCCTGCCTTGAACTCTTTCTTCTCGATGTCCTTCTCGAGGGCCTGGTGCATGGCCTCGAAATCAAACCCTTCGTGGCGCCAGAACTTGTCGTCCTCCGCGATGATGACGGCCTTGATGAGGTAGGGGGAGATCCTCTTCAGGGGCACCCACTTCCGGACGATCTTCCTGTCCAGCCCTTCGCGGGCCCACTGCCGTTCCCGGTACTCCATGAAGGCGGTCTTGTCCGGGTTCTCC
>JAJFUP010000230.1 GCA_021372395.1 Deltaproteobacteria bacterium | reverse complement strand
ACCATGGCTGCTATGGCGATGGGGCTGGTGGTGGCCGGGTAGGGGTTGCCTGAATTGTTCACCGGCTTGATGAATACGGCGTCGCCCCTGGACAGCCAGGAGAAGTCAGTGGCAGCTTCGGCCGAGCCGCGGACCGCCAGTTTTATCGCCTGTTCGTCTGACCCCTTGCGCACCCCTGCCAGGAACACTCCTGCCCGGGGCCCCGGCGTGAACGGCTTGCCCTTCCGGGGAGCCGGGGATGGCTCCGCACTGCCTGAGATCGGACACACTGCGATTGCCGATGCACCTGCCAGAAGTTTCAGGAATTTTCTCCGTTCCATGGGCTTTCCTCTCCCCTCGCATTATACCCGATCTCGCGGCAGGGAGGCCAGGAAAAATGCGATGGCATGCACACCCAGGCTCGAGGCACGAGGCCCGGCTCCCGAAATCACCAGGGGGAGACGATGCAAATCTGCTGTTTCATTCCCCGGGCAATTCCTTATAATGTATTGAAATACTCTCAGGCGAGAAGGTGGGTGATATGGATCAATCAGTGCAGAAGAAGATACTCGTGGTGGTCATGGTGCTCCTCATATCGGCCATCTTCCTCACCATGATCCGTGCCTTCATGATGGCCATCCTTTTGGCCGGAATCTTTTCCGCCATGTCCCAGCCCGTGTACGCCCATATCGAAAGATGGACCGGAGGCAGACAGAGCCTTGCCTCGCTGGCCACGCTGCTCCTGATCCTTCTCATCATCCTGCTGCCGCTGGTCGGATTGCTGGGCATCGTTGCAGGTGAAGCGATCAAGATCAGCACCAGCGTGAAACCCTGGGTCGAGCAGTGGATGAGTAGGCCCCCGGCCTTCGATGACTGGTTTAGGGGTCTGCCGCTGCACGATGTCATCGTCGCGTATCAGGGCGTGATCCTGCAGAAGGCGGGAGGCCTGGTGGGCAGAGCGAGCACCTTCCTCTTCGAAAACATCTCCTCCTTCACGTTCTCCACCATAAACACCATCTTTCTGTTTTTCGTGTTCCTCTACACCATGTTCTTCTTCCTGAAAGACGGGCGACGGATCCTGGACAGGTTCCTGTTCTACCTGCCCCTGTCCGATGACGTGGAGCGGCGCATCCTCGACAGGTTCACCTCCGTCGCGAGGGCCTCCATCAAGGGAACGCTCGTGATAGGCATCATCCAGGGAGGACTGGCCGGACTGGCCTTCCAGGTCGTGGGCATCGACAGCGCCGTGTTCTGGGGGACCATCATGGCGGTCCTGTCCATCATCCCGGCAGTGGGCTCGGCGCTCATCTGGTTCCCGGCGGTCCTAATCCTGGCATTCACCGGCCAATACCTGCAGGCAACAGGGCTCTTCCTCTTCTGCAGCCTGCTGGTCGGGAGCATCGACAACGTGCTCCGCCCCTGGCTCGTGGGCAAGGACACGCAGCTTCACGAGCTCCTGATCTTCTTCAGCACTTTAGGCGGGATCAGCCTGTTCGGCATTGTCGGGTTCATCGTCGGGCCCATCGTTGCCGCACTCTTCGTGACGGTCTGGGACATCTACGCCGAAACCTTCCAGGGTTCTTCCCTCAAAACGGGCAGACAACCGCCCTTCCCGGGAGAAGCCGCCCCTCCCGAAGGAGGGGGCTAGCGTCCCCTTCGGTTCACCCCACGCTCAAGGGAGAATTGTCGCCCTTTTCTCCCACCCTTCACGCAGAGGCACGCTCAGCGGGGGGCATCACATTCCGTCGAGCTCCGGAACCAGGTCCACAAACTGGTCTCCATCGCCGTTGTCGATGAAGACCCGCACGGTGAAATCGGCGTCGTCTTCGCTGTCCAGTGTTCCCAGGGCCACGACGGTGTAGACCGTTTCGGCCTCGAGCTCGACCTCC
>JAJFUP010000213.1 GCA_021372395.1 Deltaproteobacteria bacterium | reverse complement strand
CACCAAAGAGATCCTCGATGCCCTGAAGACCAAGTACGGCAGCTACGAGATCCCGAAGAAGTTCGTCTTCATCTCCGAGCCGTTCACGCTGCAGAACGGCATGCTGACCCAGACCATGAAGCTCAAGCGCAAGACCATCACCCAGAAATACACCGACCGGATCGAGGCCATGTACAAAGAGGGGTGACGACCCAGGGAAACGGGCCGCTCCGCACGAAGGAACGAGAACAGATCAGGGCATGCCTCCTTCCCCCGGGGGCATGCTCCTGAACTTCCGTGAACGCGAGTGTCCTCTCCCGATTAAGCTTGTCAGCAACATTCCCCAAAATCACCACTTCCCTTTTTCCCTGCAGGACCATACTATAGAGATAATTGCAGCACGAAGTTCGTAAAATTAATCCACCGAAGAGAGGACCTCATCCATGAGCGAACAGAAAGACAATCGGGGAGACCTGATAAAGAAGATCATTGAAATCGAGCTTGAGATGTTCCAGACCGTGAAGTCGAAGGGCCCCGCCCCCTGCCAGGAACGCACCGAGACCTTCAGGGCTATGCGCTGGATGGCTCACTCCGTGCTGTCCGAGGACACCTTGGAGTCGTACCTCGATGACGTGACGCAGGCGAAACAGGCGGGCAGGAACCTGATGACCGAAAAGTACGGCCGCATGGAAGGGATCATCCCCCCGCTCAAGGACAACCCCGAGGTCATTGCCATGATCGACGGGATCACCCGGGTGGAGGCATCCTGGATGCAGGAGTTCTCGGTCAAATACCCCAGGATCGTCACGAACAATGGGGCAGGGTTCAGCTCCTACTTCCGGTGCGAGCTGGAAACCTACTCGGACCGGACCCTTGAACTTTACCACCGGGATGTGGTACGCGCCCGCGACCAGGGCGTCAATTTTGCCGAGATCAGCTACACCAACCTCTTCAAAAGGCTCGGGTATGCGTCCCTCGATGAGGTGAACAGCGAGCCTGAAACCGAGGGGTAGGCATGCTGCCGGCGTCCGTTTGCCGCAGGGAATCATGAGATTTTCGCCTCGTTTTTCCGTCCAGGAGGAGACAAGGGCTCTCGAGAGGATACAGGCATGAAAGGACTGGAGCTGGCCGGGCAGTACTTCTGCCTGCACGGCGCCCCCATGATCGAGCAGAAGTTCGGAGCCGTGCAGGACCGGATAGCGGCCGGCCTGGTCGGCGAAGGCTCGGAATGTTTCGGGTTCGATGACTCCCTGTCTCAGGACCATGACTGGGGGCCGTCGTTCTGCCTGTGGCTCACGAAGGGAGACTTTGATGCCTTCGGAGAGGCCCTCCGGCAGGAGTACGAGAACCTGCCGAAGGAGTTTGACGGCGTGTCTGCGCGCACCGTGAGCGCATGGGGTACGGGCAGGGTGGGAGTGTTCGAGATCGGCGCATTCTACCGGCAGTTCACGGGGAGAGATGACCTTCCCGAGACCTGCAGCCAGTGGAGGGCCCTAGCCGAGGCGAACCTGGCTGTCTGCACCAACGGGCGCGTGTTCGTCGACCCGCTGGGCGAGTTCACGCGCATCAGGGAAGGGTTTCTCGCCTTCTACCCAGAGGATGTCAGGCTGAAGAAGATCGCCTCGCGCTGCATGACCGCGGCACAGGCCGGGCAGTACAACTACTACCGCTGCGTGCGGCGGGGGGAGTATGCGGCTGCCCAGTATGCGGAGGCCAAGTTCATCGGCGACGTGATCTCCATCGTCTTTCTCCTCAATAAGCGCTACAGGCCGTTCTACAAGTGGATGCACCGCGCCCTTTCAGACTTGCCGTGCCTGGGAGAGCAGCTGTACGGGATGATCAACGAACTGGTCACCATGCACGAGCGGGCCAAGGGAGAGGAGGTGTACTGGAAGAAGATCGACCAGATCGAGCGGATCTCCCGTGCCATCATCGGCGAATTCAGGGACCGGGGACTGAGCGACTCCGAGAGCATCTTCCTCCTGGACCACGGCCCGGAGATCGTCAGGCGCATCCAAGACCCCGAACTGCGCAGGATGAACGTGTGGGTGGAGTAGGGGCACGGGAGTAACGGAGGCCGGGCAGCCGGCCTGGACAGGCATGATCACGGAATAATGTACGAAAAAGGGGCAGCGCAAGGCTCTTGCCCCGGGGCGCTTTCTCCTGCCGGGTTTTGCCCCGACTCACCCCGACCTGCAGCTCCACCGCGCCGGATACCCGCAAGACACTTGAAATTCGGAGGGATCAGACCATCCTGTGATCGCGGCCGGTCTTGTACAGATAGTACTCGTAGTCTCCCTCGTAG
>JAJFUP010000195.1 GCA_021372395.1 Deltaproteobacteria bacterium | reverse complement strand
GGTCAGGGAGCGGGGGAGGAGCGCACCTGCCTTCATGAGCACCCAGGGAGGCATGCCGCCCAGCTTGCACTCCTTATAGCCTGCAGCCTTCACCACACGTACCCCTTCATACAGGGTGTTGGAGAGGAGCTTCTGGAAGGTTTCGAAGTCGGATATCTCCGTGAACCCGTGCCCCACAAGGGTCGTCAGGGAGTTGGTGAGGTTCACCACGATCTTCGAGTGCACCGCATCCTGGAGATGGGGCGTGATCACGGTTTCGACGCCTTGGCCGAAGATGTCGGCAATGGCGTTCATCTCCGTAAGAAGGCTGTTGTCGGGCGTGCCCAGGACGAGCGGGCCCCTCTTCTGGTAGCCCACCGTGACCGGGTGGTCCATCCAGGCATTGTAACTGACGATGCAGTAGATCACCCGGGAGAAGTATTGGGGCAGGATCGCCTGGTTGTCGATCCCGTTGGCCATGGAGACGATGATCACGTCGTCCCTGGCATGGGCCTTGATCAATCGGGCGACTGCCTCGAGGCTGTAGTTCTTTACCCCGATGACGATCACGTCCATGGATTTCAGCTCCGAGAGATCCTCGATGACCTTGACAGGGATGTTCTCCGTGGTCTGAGCTTTTTTATCGCCCTGATAGAGGGTGATGCCGCCTGCTTTCAGCGCATCGAAGACCTTTCCCTGGTCAAGAAAATAGGTCTCCTCGTGGAACGGGGCCACCCAGCCCCCGACAGAGGCACCGATGGCGCCGGTCCCGAAGAAGGCCACCTTCAGGTCGCTGCTAGTCAATTTCACGCTGGCCTCATCGGCCAGGATATAGTCGCTCACGTGAACAGTCCGGGCCCAGTCGGGCGCCTGCTGGTTGGGCAGGTCGAAACACGAGGACATGTGCTCCGCATAGCGGGTCTGGAAGGGGGACTCTTCTATCTCGAGCCTTTTGAGCAGCAAGGCGAAAGAGGTGGAGCCGAGCTCGATGCAGGGTCGTTCGGGCTTCACGTCCTTTTTGAGAAGGAGATCCATGTGCTTTTTCACGTTGAACCGGGCCCGGAAGTCTGTCCGGCTCTGCAGAAGCCTCCCCCCCAGTTGTGAATACAGGTACGACGAGACGTCGAACTCCGTGGGCGTGCCGTCCATGGGGATACGCAGCGACAGGTATGCGTCGCCGTTGTGGTCCATGGCCTTGACGATGCAGTCTCCCCCCTCGCGAAAGATGTCGATGTCCTGGGTCACCTTGGGCAGTCCCCAGATCTTGCGGCCCCGGATAGTGTTCTCCTTCGAGGTCACCGGCATCCCGGCGATGTAGTAGCCGAAACGGCTGAATGCATCGGTGATCATGGGCAGCACAGGGGCGTTGCAGCAGGGGTTGACCATCACCGGGATGGCAATGGCGATCTCGTTATACGGCCGTACGCCCAGCACCTTCTTGTACTCGTAGCAGGAAAAGGCCACCAGTGCACGGCCACGGGTCATCCTCACCGGCACGATCTCGGGACTCAGCTGTTCTGCGAGCAGGGCAGCTGCCCTGTCGTAGGAGCACTGGAACACGGCCATGGCGCAGCTCACATCCCCGTAAAAGGTCGGGAAGAGATAATCCTTGGCCACGCTCTCGTTCATTTTCAGAGGCTGAGGTGCCCTGCGAAGGGTAAAGCGCTGGTAGAAATCGTTCGTGAACTCGGCCGCATTGTCCAGCATCTCCTCCGGTACATCCCACGTCGCTTTCATGATTCATCTCCTTTCCAGAAATGACCTGCGATCAATGACACATCGGTAAGACTTTAGCACACTTTGGAGCATCTCAGAAAGACGGCTTGTGATAATCTGATCGAGAAGAAAGCTGATACGGGCGAAGCCCGGGACGCCATTTTTGCGTTCAGCTCCGAAAGGTCGGTCTCCCCGTCATAAAAGAGACCATCTGCAACGCATCATCTTTTCCACGTCGTCAGGCAGATGCCCGAGAACACGCATGCCATGCCGGCCAGGTGGAACGCATGGACCGCCTCACCCAGGAGGATCACGGACAAGAGGATGCCGAATACCGGCACCAGGTGGATGAAGTAGCCTGCAGTGTTGGGCCCGACCTTGGACACGGCATGATTCCAGAAGATGTACGAAAGGATCGAGGGGAAGACCGCCAGGTAGGACACGCTCGCAAGGGTGGCCAGGGTGTGCGGCATGGTCCGGACGAACAGGCTCTCCCCGAGGTAGGCGGGCAGCAGGGCGAGCACACTGAGCAGCACCGTGGTACCGAAGAACATGAACCCGCTCAATTCGGAAGGCCGACGCCTCAACAGAACCGAGTAGAGTGCCCAGCTGCAAATGGCTCCCAGGATCCAGAAGTCACCCCGGTTGAACGTGAGATTCATAAGGACCGCCGGGTTTCCCCGGGAGATGATCACGAAAATGCCCAGGAAGGACAAAGCTATGCCGAAAACCTGCCGCCTCGAGACGGCAACCTTCAGGATGCACCACGACAGGACCACGATCACCACCGGGATGATGGACAGGCTCAGGCTCGCATTGACTACCGTGGTGTACTGCAGGCCCACATAGGCCAACACCGTGAAGTTGAACACGCCCAGGATGCTGAGCCCCAGGAGGATCTTCCAGGACCGCCGGATGACCGGAAGGCACCTTTTCAGCTGTGGCAGATAGAACGGGCAGATCAGGAGCAGCACGATGAACCAGCGCCAGAAGGCAAGACCGACAGGCGGGATATCCTCATGGAACGCCCTGCCCACGACCAGATTGCCTGCCCAGAACAGGGTTGTCAGTACCAGGAGCACGTGAGGGGGAACACGGTGCAACAGCTGTCTCTTCATGGATGCCTCACATCGTCGGTTGGACTTTCACTGCAGTTGGTCTGTATAGACTGAACAACCGCACGTCAAGGCCTGATTACACCTGCCGTCCAGAGTTGCCATGCCGGTTTTGGGGCCACAGGGCTGCATTTCCCAAGAGCTGAGAACGCACTCAAGACAAGGGTTGTTTTGTTTTCCCGGGAGGTTATCAGGCCGAAGAAGACAGCCGTGCGTGGCATGATCGCGCCCCAGGCAGGGCAGCACACCTACCGTCGTTCAATACGATCGGGGGAGCATGCGGCTGTCCGGTAGGCGGAGATCACGTTCACGCGCGCCATGATCTCCATGGTCCTATTTCATGCCTTTCAGATTTTTCTGCTGCACCTGTGCCGTTTTCAATGCCCTCTTGATATCCGCATTGTTGGGGTCGATGACGAGGAGGTCCTGCCACAGCGTTATGGCCCTGCCGATGTTCCCTTTGCGGTATTCCTGAAATCCCTGGCTGGAAAGGGTTCGCTTACAGAGCGAAAGCTTCTTGTTCAGCTGGGGTCTGTCGAAAGAAAGCATCTGGGCAAACCCTTTGAACTGCCCGTAGTTCACCAGAAGAAGGCTATAGATCCTGCCTGCCGATGCGAAGTCACCCCTTCCCGATGCCTTGTCAGCAGAGGTTTTCATATCGTCGAGGCCCTTGGCATATTCCTTCACCAGTGCATTGTTTTGAGGGTTCTTGCGATATTCGGCGCTGTAATCGTCGATGGCCTTCTGGTACTCGCCTTCCTCCAGGTACTTTCTGGCCGGAGACGGAGTTTGAACCGGCGGCTGGGAAGGCTGTGCGGCCTGAACGGACACCGGCGCCTGTTCTTTCACGGGATGCTTGACATGGGCCGTCGCATGCACGGGTTTCTTCTTGGGAACCCAGCTCTTCATCTGTGCACAGGATGGGATGGTGAGCAAAAGGAGAAGGACAAGGACAAGGGAAAACCGTTTTTGTTTGAGAAGATGTTCCATCACACCGCCTTTCCCATCGACCGGAGAGCGCTTCCGGAACCGAGCTTTTCCATCTGCCCGAGGAAGATCTGCACAAGTTCGGGACGGAACTGGGTGCCCGACATGCGTGCGATCTCGTGCAAGGCATCATCTTCGGAAAGCGCCTTTCGGTAGGGCCTGTCCGAAGTCATCGCGTCGAACGCATCCGCTATGGCTATTATCGCTGCAAAAAGGGGAATGTTGTCACCGGACAGTCCATCAGGATACCCCCTGCCGTTGTGCCACTCATGGTGGTGGCGGGTTGAAGGGATGTACCTGGCCAGAGACGGTGCCCAGCTGAGGATGGTTGCCCCGTACTCCACATGGTGCATCATCTCCTTGTATTCAGCCGGGCTGAGCCGGTCGGTCTTGAGCAGGATTGAGTCGGGCGTCTTTATCTTGCCCACGTCGTGGAAGAGACACGCAACCTCCAGGTCTTCCAGCTCTTCAGTGGAAAGGCGCAGCTGTTTGCCGATGAGCCCCGACAGCTGGGCAACCCGTGCGGAATGGCCATGGGTGTAGGAGTCTCTCGCATCTATGGCTGCAGCCACCACCTGCACGATGGAAACGTACGCCTCTTCCAGATCCCGGGCATACTTGCTGAGTTTTCCCCGCTGCTCGGCTATGAGCGACGACATCTCGTTGAAATTGGCGGTGAGTTTTCCCAGCTCGTCGTGGGAATAGATCCTGAGAGGGTCCCTGGCGGTCCCATCCTTCAGTTTGTCAACGCCTGCCGAGAGCTCTTTGATGGGTTTGATGAGAAACGATGCCAGCAGCGAGCTTGCGAACATGCCGAGGACGACAATGATCCCGAAGGCCACCAATATCCTGGCGCCGACTTTTTTCTGGGCCTCTATCAGCACGGACCTGTTCATGCCTACGATCACACTGCCAAGGGACTTGTGCATGAAGACGATGGGGCACGATATCTCAAAAATTGCGCCCGAAGAGCGTGGCAGTTCTCTTGCCGTGGTGCCGTCTGCTGCCCTCCTCAGGAGCCTGCCCCGGGTAACGGTTCTCGTCTCACCACTCATCGGTGTCTCGCTGTGGACAACCGTCTTCATGGCCGGATCGACGATGATCACATACGGCATGTCGCTGTTCGCCGACTTTGCCTTGAAGACAAGATTGTCCAGTCCGAGGAGATCCCCTGAAAGGAGGCTGTATCCAGCCGATGCAGCGATGCTCTTGCCGACCGATTCCCCCCTCTTGATGATCTCGTTCTGTATGTAATCGTTCATTATCTGAACCGTCATGATGCACAGGACAAAAGAGGTGCTGGTCAGGAGAATGACGACGAGGAATACTATCTTGAAGCGCAGGCTCGCAGAACGGAATCTCTGTGTCATCAGTCTCAGTGCGGCCTGGAAAAACTGCATGAGTGCATACAGGTAGGAGGCTGTTTTTCGTGCGGATGAGCGTAAGCTCAAGTTCATGACAGTCTCCTGCCATAACCTGCGGTGTTTATCCGGTATACCATGGTCTTTTTATCGGAGAAAAGAATATGGATCTTGATTCCAGGAGTAATGGACGGTCGGAGGGGAACGGGAAAAATGCAAGGGGGCTGGCCTTCATGGGGGAGATAATTTCGGGATTTCCGCGTCAGGTCATGATTGTTCGTCGCTCGGATTTTTTCGAAGAAAAGAGAACAGGGGGGAATTTACCTTGTTCCTGCAATCGCAGAGTAAATCCGCCCCCTGTGAAGGCTGTTGATGGCTAAGAAGGATCAGTTATTCTCCCACTTTTTGCCCTTGCCTTTATCATTGTGCTTGTATTCATTCTGTTTGTAATTTTTTGGCTGCTTGTTGTAGTCTTTCCGGTCCTGATATTTGGCTTTTCCGTGTCTCTCGTATCGTACATCCCGGTCAATAACGGTGAAGCTCCTTCCCTCGTTCCGGTACTTCATGACCTTTTCCGGTGCATATCCGTGGTGATCGGATATGAATCTCAGGTTCACCTGATTCACGACGTCCACATCCCTGAGATCGTGCCTGCCCCACCCACCCTTCGGATGTTTTTTGTAATGGCCATAGGCGTTTCCGTAGGGAGGGCCATACCTGACCGGGACATAGTAGATCTCTGGGCTCAACCCGAAGTGCAGGGTGATGTCCATCCAGTTCATGCCCCTGAGGCGGAGATTGACAATGGCCTCGGGTGACACGTGCGCCCTTTGAGAGAGAAAGAACACGACAGGGAGTTCCTCTTCATGAATCCCCCGTTTCTGGATAACTACGACCTCTCGCTCGGGAACGTGATAGTACTCCCCTACAGATACATGGAAACCCTCTATGCCCCCGCTACCCCCGGAAACCCCTACATTCCATTGTGTTTCCGCCTGGGAAGGCGAAGATACGGCCAGGAAGCACACAAGGAGCCCCGGGACCAGGGTAAGAACACTCTTGATGCATAACCTCGATTTTTCCAGTCTCATGACTCGTTCTCCTTTCTTTTATGAGCGTTGCCGGCGCCGGAACGCCTGCATACTCTTTTCTCAGCTGAGCACGGATCGCGTAATATCGTCCGGCAGAAGGCATTTTCTGCTCCGGAACACCAGATCCACGTCCATCTGCAGGGATTGCCGATTCTCCGGCAAGCTGCAGCATAAATGGCACCATTGCCGATATGCAAGACGTTTGATACACCCGTCGCGTCTCATAGATGCCTTTTCTCGTATAGACGATCCGTTTGAGCACATCGTTTACATCTCGCATGATGTCTCTATTCGATTCTGATGCATGGAACCGATTCACACATCTTTACGTCTTGTTATGAAAAATCATAAGACAAAACGAAATCCGCATGTCCTTCGGGCAGCAAGGCACACGACAACTGCGATTTCACCCACAACCGGATGGGTCAAAATAATGCAAAAGGCGAACAGGGAACCTTGAAACAGGGAGGTTCGGACTATATATAAACCGTACCCAAAATCAATTTTAACCTCCTCTTAGGGGAAGCGCAATGCTTCCCCTGTTTTTTTATGGGGGACGCTGGCCGGAGTGGCGGGATGGGGGAGGGATTCGTGGGCGAAGAAGTAGCACTGCACAACATCCAGGGTGCGTTGCGAACTTCATGCTAGCCGCCCCGCATAAGCTGGATAGCGGGACAAGATGAAGACTTCGCCTGCAGGTGGGTAAGCCCGTCCCCCACCAATCCCTGAATCTCTGCAATTGATCCGTGCTGGTGGCAACACCACACGGATTTGTTTATCTGCATCAGGGTGGCGCAGCACCGGGGGTAAGGCACAGGGCGACCAGGCCCAATCCTTCCCCTGTATGGCTCCGCAAATCTTTTCGTGGTATAGAAGGGACATACACACGTCAGGGTTGATCTCGTGCAGGTCTGTACAAGGGCGAGGCGAGATCCCGTGTGAGCACAACACGCAACTCTTGAGTTTTATGGAATCGGAGGGGGGTATTATCCCGCAGGTCTTGTCACATGAGCACGCATATTTATGATGAAATTCAAAGGGTTGCAGAAGAGGGAAAATGGGCTTCGTACGTACCATTGTGCGGCGATGAGAGAGGCATTCGGGGGTGTATATTTGCCGGGGCCCTTTCCCGCAAGGGACAACTGAGCGCTCACCCCGGAACCGATTGCAGGCAAAGACATGACAGACGAGATGAGAACAAAAGAGCAGCTCCTGGAGGATCTGGAAAAGGCATGTCGGCGGATCGCTGAACTGGAACGATCCTCATGTGAACACAGGAAGACCTCGGAGGCAGCTTTTCAGGAAAGCGATCAAAGGTTCCGGGCGATGTTTGAGCGTCACCAGGCCGTCATGCTGCTGATCGAGCCGGATTCAGGTGCGATCGTCGATGCCAATCCCGCTGCCGCAGACTTCTACGGCTACCCCCGAGCCGGATTGATCACCATGAATATTGCCGACATCAACACACTGTCGCCGGAGGTGATCGCAGCCAGTCGCCATCAGGCCAGGCTTGAAAAGCACAATTACTTCGTGTTTCCCCACCGCCTCGCAGGCGGTGAAACCCGGACAGTCGAGGTGCACTCGACCCCCATCGAAGAGAAGGGACAGCTGCTGCTGTTTTCCATTGTTCACGACATCACCGAGCGTAAGCAGATGGGGGAGGTCATACAGAAGACCGCCCATGACTGGCAGAGCACCTTTGACTCGGTTCAGGATCTGGTGATGGTCCTGGACCATGAGTTCCGCATCGACCGGGTGAATGCCGCCACGGTTTCCTTTTTCAATCTCCCGGCGGAAAGGATCATGAACAATCCCTGCTACACCCTGATGCACTGCACGACGGAGCCCCACGAGGAATGCCCCCTGGCAAAGATGATGCGTACGAAAAGGCATGAGGAGGCCGAGCTGTTCGATGAGAGGAGGAAGTCCTGGTTCCTCGTCTCGGTCGACCCTATATTCGACGACCAGGGTGCCGTCACCCGTGTTGTCCACACGGTCAAGGACATCACCGGCCGCAAACGGGCGGAAGACGAAAAGACCAGACTCGAGGCCAGACTCGTTCAGGCAGAAAAGATCGAGGCCCTCGGCAAGCTGGCCGGGGGGATAGCCCACGATTTCAACAATGTCCTTCAACCCATCCTGATAAATGCAGAGCTCGTCTCCGAGATGCTTCCCTCCGGGACCCAGGAGCACGAGTACCTCGACCAGCTGATCGAGGCCGCACAGCTCGGGAAAAACATGGTGAAGCAGATCAAGATGTTCGGGTTCAGAAAGGATTCGCGATTCAATCCCATCACGCTCGACTCCACTGCCCGGGAGGCCCTGAACTTCTTCAAACGGTCACTGCCTTCCCACATCACCTTCCGGTATTGGATATCGGTGGAGAAAAGCCTTGTCCGCGCGGACCCGACCCAGATCTACCAGCTGATTCTCAACCTCTGCTTGAACGCGGTGCAGGCAATGGCCGCTCCCAGGGGCTTCCTTGGCGTGTCCCTCAAGGACACCGTGATCACCGAGGCCGTACCCGCCTTGGTCACGGACCTCAAGCCGGGGAATTACGTGAAGCTCATTGTCCGTGACACCGGGCGCGGGATCAGTCCTCATATACGAGGCAAGATATTCGACCCCTTTTTTACCACCGGAAAGACGAGCAATGGCACCGGCCTGGGACTCTCGGTGGTGCATGAAGTGGTGAAGAATACCGGGGGTTCCATACTCATTCACAGCGAGGTGAACAGAGGTACGCGGTTCGAGGTCTTCTTTCCCCTGTGCGTCGATTCCGCAGACGAGCCTCACCTGCCTGGCCCGCAGACAACGGGGCAGGGCAGGAGGCACATCCTGCTGGTGGACGACAACACCTCCGACCTGGACAGCATTCGGAAGTTGCTCGTGCACCTGGGGTACAAGGTGACCTCGAGCACCGATCCGAACGAAGCGCTGCGTATCTTCCGGGACGATCCGGAAAAGTTTGCTCTGCTCATAACCGATCAGGTCATGCCGAGGATGAGGGGGCATGAGCTGGCATCCCACGTGCGCGAGATACGCGGAGATATCCCGGTCATCGTCTGCACCGGGTCGGAAGGTGCTGTCAGTGAACTGAAGGAAAAGGAGCTGCCTATCCAGGAGCTTATCCTCAAGCCCTTTTCAAAGTCTCTCCTTGCGGCTGCCATCCGGCGTGCGCTGAGCTGAGAACTCATCCGTTCTTTTGGGCAAGGGCTCGGTTCGAAGAATGCTTGACCTCTGCAGTGCCCGTGGGTAATAACCTGTGCAGAGTGATGGCCAAAAGCACGTAGGGGGATGAGTGAAGGATATGAGGGGTCACAGCGGTTTTTCATTGAAGACAGTCAGGCTGATGGGGATGATTCTGGCCAGTGCTTTTATTTTGACCTTTGTCGCCTGTGCCCCCAAGGAGATCCCGCCGACGCCGACACCTCCCCCGAAGCCGGCCAGGATCGCCATTGTCCTCGGGGCGGGGGCGTCGAAAGGCTTTGCTCATATCGGGGTCCTCAAGGTGCTCGAGGCCCAGAAGATCCCGATACACATGGTGGTCGGCACGAGCGCCGGAAGCGTGGTGGGGAGCCTGTATGCCTATGGCTACGATGCCTTCACGATTCAGAACATGGCCATGAAGATCGAGAAAGGCGATGTCATCGACATGACGATCCCGAACAACGGGTTCATCAAAGGGGAAAGGCTCGAGGACTTCATCAACAGCTCCGTGAGAAATACCCCGATCGAGAAACTGAAGACACGGTTCTATGCCGTGGCAACCGAGGTATCCACCGGCGACGAGGTCGCCTTCGCCATGGGAAACACAGGCAGGGCTGTCCGGGCGAGCTGTTCCATCCCGGGGGTCTTCCAGCCGGTGAAGATATCCGGAAAGACGTATGTCGATGGCGGTGTGGTCAGCCCGGTGGCCGTCGATGTGGCAAGGCGGTACGGTGCCGATGTGGTCATTGCCGTGGACATCTCCGGCGGCATGGACGGAACCGTCCCGCAAGGCACGATGGACACGATCCTTCAGGCCATCGACATCATGTATTCAAAGATAGCCGCCTACCA
>JAJFUP010000191.1 GCA_021372395.1 Deltaproteobacteria bacterium | reverse complement strand
GCGATGAGCACGAAGATCATCGTGTGGTCGACCTTCCTCAACCTGTCCGATCCCGTGCTGCCGAGCGGGAGCCAGTGGTAGAGCGTGCTTGCCGTGTAGAGCCCGATCATGCCGGCCCCGAAGACGCAGTACGTGGTGAGGTGCCAGGGTTTCAGGGGGCTCGATGCCCTGATCACGAGCAGGACGAGCCCTGCAACCGCCAGCAGTGCCCCGATGAAGTGGGTGAGCCCGCTCACCGGGTCCTTGAGGTGCTTCATGATGCCGCTAAAATGCATGTTCACGCCCATACCATCCCTCCCTCTTCACAGCAGTCCCTGAGGCTTGATCCTCTCTCTTTGGTAACACAGGAAGGACATGTGGTGTGTCAAACTATCTCGAATAGTCTGTAAAAGTTATGCAAACCTAAGATGATGGGAAGAACGTAAGGGCAAAAAAACAGACGGGAAGGTCGCACCTCAATGCGGCCATCCCGTCTTCTTATCTCTGTATCTAGAGTTTTTGAATCTTAGAAATCGTACTGGAAGTGAATGCCTGCGTAGAGGTCGCTGCCCAGGTCGTTGTCACCGGTTGCATAGCCGGCACCAGAGAGGGTCTTCTGCGCGTCCTGGCCATAGTCGAACCAGGCGATTTCAGGCTGCATGTAGAAGCCATTGGTGATCACGTACTTGACGTTGGCGAACACGGCCATGGTCTGCACACTCGACTCGTACGCAGCACCCGAGTTCTCGACATCCGCCTTCTGCATGCCGGCGCCGACGTTTATCTCCACGGGCTGAACCGGTACAGTGAACTGGAACCAGCCGCCCATGCTCTTCACGTCCTTGATGTCGTTGCCATCAGCCAGGGGTGCAAGCATGTTCGAGGATTTCTTGGCCGGGCGCATGTCGCCGCCTGGGGGGCCGGGGAGCGTGCTGAGGTTGTTCCCGTACCAGCCCTCGTAGCTGAAGGTCATGGCAGGGATCTTGAAGGCGCCGTTCAGGGCCAGGGCCCAGGAGTTCACGGTCACATCGTCCGCGGTTGTATCGTTCGCCTTGAGCTTGACGGTCTGGAAGTAGGCGCTCGGGCTGAGCACGATGCCCTTGTCGGAGTAGGTGATGGCCGTCAGGAGGGCCGGGGTGACCTGCTCGGTGACATGGCTCCCGGTGACCGTTCCGTTTATCACCGCGGTCCTGTTGTCCTCGATGGCAAACTGGTAGAGCATGGGCCCTGCCTGGTGGTTGAACTGGATCTGGACCTTCCTGTTTAAGTCGAGGTTTCCAAACCCGAACAGGATGTCGTCGCCCATCATTCTCTGGTTAGGCTTGCCGATGGACAGGATGGAGTCTGTCTGGCCGATGACAAGGTTGTTGCCGCTGCCCATGTCATACTTGGCATAGAGGTAGCGGGTGCTGACGCCGTTGCCGGCAGCATCGCCCTTGAGTCCGAGCTCGGCAAAGCCCATGATCTTGTCATAGGACACCTTGAGGTTGACCCTGCTGTTGCCCGGGTTCTCAAGGAAGAAGTCCGTCAGGCTGTCTTCCTGGCCTGCCGGGACATCTCCCAGGTCTGAAAACTTGTACCCTACATCGTACCGTGCGCTGCCGCCCACGCTGATGTCGGCTTCGCCGAACTTGAAGCTTACCGCATTGGCCTGCAGGGTCACGCAGAAAAAGAACAGGGGTACTACTGCAACTGCCCAAAAACACCGTTTAATCATGGTATACTCCTTTCAATGGTGTGGTGGTTCATGACCTTGGCGCTGATGATCCGGATGTATCTGTTACCGTTGTGCAACACATGGGATGAAAGGGGCACCGGAGACCTGTCTGTGCTCGAAAGCTCGTGATGCGGACATGTTCTAACCCTCCCCCGGCTTAAAACCTTTGTAGTAGTTTTAACCACACATGCCGCGGATGATCTATCAGACCACTCCTGAATCTTTCCCCAGACCATTTCCTGGTGAACGGTAAGTCATGCTCCTTTTGTTTTGTAGGATAATTGTGGTCTTTGCTGTAGGATTTATCCTACTTTTCGGATTGATCAACGAAACCGGCTGGTTCCGGATCGGGGTGGACAGGGGTCACATGACAGCACCGGGTCAGAAGGTGGTGCTCCGGTGCACAGGAAATCGTCATTGACCCGGCATCGGAACCTGGGATACACTACCGGTCACCAGGACAACTACCCTGAAGAATGTGACTCCATGGGGAACCGTATAGCTGTAGTCGATGACGAGCCCGACATCCGGCATCTCGTGAAGATCCACCTCACGAGGGCCTCATACGAGGTGCGGGAATTTTCCGAACCCGGGTCCTTCATGGCATCGCTCGCCTCGGAGAAGCCGGATCTCGTTCTCTTAGATCTCATGCTGCCCGGCATGGACGGGCTTGACGTGTGCCGGATGATCAAAACAGACCCGCGGTACTCCTCCATCTCCATCATCATGCTCACGGCCATGGACCGGGAGGCCGACAAGATAGCCGGCCTCGAGCTCGGCGCGGACGACTACGTGACAAAGCCCTTCTCTCCCCGGGAGCTCATTGCACGAGTCAGGGCCGTTCTCAGGAGGACTCCCCAGGATGCGCATCTGCCCATCTCGATCGACGGGAGGATGACCATCGACCCGGAACGGTTCGAGGTGACGGTGGACCACGGAAAAGTGAGCCTTACCCCCGTGGAGTTCAAGATCCTCCACCTGCTGGCCCAAAACATCGGAAAGGTCTTCACCAGGGAGCGGATCCTCGACCACCTCTGGGGCAACGAAAAGGCGGTCATCGACAGGACCGTGGATGTCCACATCAAGAACCTCAGGGACAAGCTGGGAGCAGCGGGCGACCTCGTCAGGAACGTGCGCGGGGTGGGGTACAAACTTCTGCCATGAGAAAATCCATCTTCTTCAAGATCTTCGCGGGATACCTCGTGGTGACGGTCACGCTGGCCGCCCTCATCCTCGACTTCACCTATGTCATCGTCAGCTCGCACTATGAGCGGGTCACGGCCGACAACCTCGCTAAGATCGGCATCCCGTTGCGGCAGGCACTCACCCCGCTCCTTGTAGACGGCACTGCCGGGGCCCTGAACACGGCGGTCCGGGAGTACGATCGCCAGCTCGGCCTGCGGATCACGGTCATCGACACGGCAGGCAAGGTGCTTGCCGACTCGGAGGCAGACGCTGCGTCCCTGGAAAATCACCGGGACAGGCCCGAGGTGCTGCGCGCGCTCACCGGAGCGGTCGGAGAGAGCAAACGCTACAGCACCACGCTCGATGAGGACATGCTCTATGTCGCCCTGCCGGTGGAGATCCGGGGCAGGACCGCAGCAGTGCTCCGCCTGAGCATGCCGCTCACGCACATCAGCGAGATCCTGAAGATACTGCGCACGAGGCTCATCGAGCTGACCCTCCTCATCATCCTGCTCTCCCTCGTCGTCTCTGCGCTGTTCTCCCACCTGCTTTCCACGCCCATCAGGGCGTTGAGCAAGGCATCGAGAAAGGTCGCTTCCGGTGACTTCTCCGTGAGGGTTTCCCCCAGGACCCACGACGAGATCCGGGACCTCACGGAGAGCTTCAACCTGATGACGCAAAGGCTCGAGAGCACCTTTTCCGAGCTCTCCGGCCGGAACGAGGAGCTCGAGAGCATCATCTCGTCCATGACCGAGGGACTGCTCGTGATCGACACGGAGGGGAAGATCCTGCTCTTCAACATGGGTGCCCAGAAGATCATCGCCACCGAGAAGATCCTGGGCAGGTATTACTGGGAGCTGCTCAGATCGCCCGGGCTCAACACCCTCATCGACGAGGGCTCGGACAGGCCCGCATCGGGTGAAATCGAGCTGACCGGGAGGCACTTCCTGTGCATCATCACCCCGCTCGCGTCGCGCAAGGCAAAGGTTCTGCTCCTGCACGACCTCACCGACATGAAGCAGATCGAGCGGGTCAAGAAGGATCTCGTGGCAAACGTGTCCCACGAGCTCAAGACGCCGCTCACCGCCATCAAGGGGTTCACCGAAACCCTTCTCGAGGCGGCGGACACGAAATCAGCCGAGTACCTCCAGATCATCAAGAGACACACGGACAGGCTCATCTCCATGGTGAACGAGCTGCTGCTCCTCTCGGAGCTGGAAGGAACGCCGCAGATCATCCATGAAGACGTCGACCTCCAGGAGCTCATCACCAACGTGATTGCTGTGTACGACCCCCTGATCCGGGGCAAGGGCCTGGATCTCGCGGCCAGCTGCAGCCCCGTCACCATCAAGGGGGATCCTTTCAAGCTCGAGCAGCTCCTCACCAATCTCATAGACAACGCGCTCAAGTACACGGAGAAGGGGATGATCTCGGTGAATGCCGAGCCGAAAGAAGGCAATGTTGTCATCACGGTGAAGGATACCGGCGTCGGCATACCGAGAGAGCATCTCGGAAGGATCTTCGAGCGGTTCTACGTGGTGGACAAGTCCAGGTCCAGGAGCATGGGAGGCACAGGCCTGGGCCTCTCCATCGCAAAGCACATCGCCGCGCTCCATGGCGGCAGGATCGAGGTCGTGAGTACCCCGTACGTGGGGAGCACGTTCACGGTAATCCTGCCCCTTTCAGGCTGACCAACCGCACACAACAGAGGCAACGAGCCAGGTCCGGGTCAAAGAACAGCATAGACACGACTTACGTGCTTGACTGAACTTCCCAATATCGCTATGAGAAACCTGTCATCACTGATCTGACTTCCGTGTTCGCAGAGGAGGAGGGAATGGGGTTCAGTTTACTCCCGAAGGAATTCAACTTGTTCATCCTGTTCAACAAGCAGGCCCAGTATGCTGTCGATGCGGCAGTGCTTTTCTCACAGCTCACCGCAAAGGGGACCTTCGACACCGAGACGGTCCAGAAGATGCGCGACATCGAGCATCAGGCCGACGAGATCTGCCACGAGATCATACAAAGGCTCAACAAGACCTTCATCACCCCCTTCGACCGTGAGGACATCCATGCGCTGACCACAGAGCTCGACAGTGTCACCGACATGATCTACACCATTGCCAACCGCATGAAGGTGTACAAGATCGTCGCCATAGACGCCGACCTCATGGAGTTCTCAATCATCATCGAGAAATCGGTGCGGGCCCTGGCCAAGGCCATCGAGGGCCTGAGCGACTCCAAACACCCCAATGTGGTGATCGACAGCTGCATCGAGGTGAACCGGCTCGAGAACATCGGGGACACCATGCGTGACGCCATCCTGGCCAAACTGTTCGAAACGGCGCACGACCCCATCTTCCTCATCAAGTGGAAAGAGCTCTACCAGTTCGCCGAGATGGTGCTGGACATCTGCGAAGACGTTGCCCACATCGTGGAATCCATTATGGTGAAACAGGCCTGATTCCCCCATGACGCTGTACATCATCTTTCTGATCGCGCTGGCCCTGGTCTTCGACTTTCTGAACGGGTTCAACGACTCGGCCAACTCGATTGCCACCATCGTCTCCACCCGGGTTCTTTCGCCTCGGCTGGCCGTCATCTGGGCCGCATTCTTCAACTTCATCGCCTTCCTCTTCCTGGGGCTGCACGTGGCAAACACTATCGGCAAGGGGATCGTCGATGTGGGCGTGATCGACCCGAACATCATCTTCGCCACCCTCATCGGCGCATGCCTCTGGGACATCATCGCATGGTACTTCGGGCTGCCCACGAGCTCATCCCATGCCCTCATAGGCGGACTGGTGGGGTCGGCCCTCGTCAAAGCGGGTCCGAGCGCCCTTGTCATGGGAGGCATCTTCAAGACCATCGCCTTCATCTTTGTCTCGCCGACCGTGGGGCTCCTCCTGGGGCTGGGCATCGGGGTGCTCGTGTACAGGGGCTTCAGGAAGGCCACCCCGCTCCACGTGGATCATATCTTCCGGAAGGGGCAGCTTGTTTCGGCCGCCCTGTTCAGCCTCGGCCACGGGGGCAACGATGCCCAGAAAACCATGGGGATCATCGCAGGGCTCCTCTTCAGTGCAGGTCTCCTGGGAAACACCTTTTACATCCCGTTCTGGGTGGTTATCTCCTGCCAGGCGGCCATCGCCCTGGGCACCATGTGCGGCGGCTGGCGCATCGTGAAGACCATGGGCCAGCGGATCGCCAAGCTCAAACCCGTGGACGGTTTCTGTGCCGAGAGCGGGGCAGCCATTGCGCTGTTTGCGACCAC
>JAJFUP010000186.1 GCA_021372395.1 Deltaproteobacteria bacterium | reverse complement strand
CATCATCCTCACCGAGCTCGTGATGGCCGACCTTGATCTCGTCCAGAAGCGTCTCGATACCGTCAGGAAAGGCATGCGGCTCGGCAAGAAGGACATCCCGGCCGGCGAGGTGGAGCTCCTTTCGACCATCAACGATGCCCTTTCACAGGGGAAATGCCTGGTCGATACGGATATCCCGCTGGACCAGAGCCTGATGAAGGCGTGGGGGATACTCACGGCAAAACCCTATGTGGTCGTTGCCAATATCGGCGAAGACGACCTGAGCAAAGGATCTGTCCACCTGGACAACCTGAAGGCGTGGGGAGAAGCGAGGGGCAGGAGGGTGGTGCCCGTGTGCACAAAATTCGAGCTCGAGGCATCCGAGCTCGATGAGACAGAGCGTACGGAATTCATGGAATCCATCGGCATCGAAAGATCGGGCACCGAGATCCTCATCAGCACCTGCTACGAACTGCTCGACCTCATCACGTTCTATACGCCGGTGGGCAGGGAACTCCGGGCGTGGACGCTCAAGAAGGGCTCTACGGTGTATGAAGCCGCGGGCCTCATCCACACCGACATCCAGAAAGGCTTCATCAAGGCCGATGTGATTTCTCTTCAGGATTTCGTCTCGTACAACGGCCTCCACGGCGCACGGGATGCCGGGGTCGTCCTTCCCGAGGGCAGGGAGTACGTCGTGAAGGACCGTGATATCGTGGTGATCCACTTCAGGTGAGGGATTCCACACCGCCCGCAATAAGAATTCTCCCGCGCAGCCACGCAGCGGTGTGCTGCTCCCTTGGTGCCGTCATTTCAGCGTGATCAAAACAATTCACCTGTCCTTTATCCGGGCAACCATGGCGAGCGCAACCTCATGTCTTGATTCCTGAGCCCCTTGAGGGTATATTTGTCTGATAAGCATATCTTCTTTGCAGCGAACATTCGGGGGCAAGCCATGGTGAATGAAACCGTTCTGTCGAACATTTTCCTGAAAGCGGTGCTGCCGTGCCTGGAACCGCTCACGGTGAAAGATGTCCAAGCCGCACAGATCGCTTCCGGGTGGAGCGGGAGCATCCGGTTCAGCTCTGGGATCCGGGGCCCCCGATGTACGGTGAAGCTCAAGGACGCAAAGGCTTTTGTCACGCCTTCAGCTCTGCCGCGACCCGACATAGGGCTGTTCTTCCCGAATGCCCTCATGCTCAACAACCTCTTCCGGGGCAAAGGGATCACGATCCCGCTACCCTACAAGGGTCTTTTAAAAATCAAAGGTCTCATGGTGTTCTCGAAACTCGCCGCGCGGATGCAGGAGGTCCTCGAAGGCAGGGAGAGCAGTGTCCTGGATCTGAAAGCGGAGCTCATGATAGGACTCATGTCCCGGGCCATCGTTGTCCTCTCAGAGCACGACCCGGAGTACAAAGGGTATGCTGCCAAGCTCCATGGGGTGGCGGAGTTCAGGATCAGGAACGGTTTTGCCTCGCATGTGGATTTCTCCGGAACGACCCCCGAGGCCCGTCTCGGCGCTGCGTCGTCGCCCGACTTCACCCTGGAGTTTGCCGACAACGCCCTGTTCCTGGATGTGACGGAAGACAAGGTGGATGTCCAGGCCCAGGCCTGCCTCGGCGAGATTTCACTGCAGGGCGACCTCCACATGGGGCAGATCATCAACATCGCCCTGGACAAGATCGGCGAATACCTTCTCTAGGAGGCAAGCACGTGTCCTATACATTCGAAAAATCTCTGGGCCTCTTCGCGCGTGCAGCACGCGTCATTCCCCAAGGCATCTACGGCCACTTCACCCCGGTCTTCACGGTGCCGGGCTCATACCCGTATTTTGTGGCAAGGGCAAAGGGATCACACTTCTGGGACGTGGACGGCAACGAGTTCATCGACTACATGTGCGCTTACGGCCCCATGCTGCTGGGGTATGCGAATGATAAGGTCGACGATGCATACCGGAAGCAGGCCGGTCTTGGCTCCTGCTGTTCCATAGCCACCAACCTGTCCGTGGAGCTGGCCGAACGGGTGACCCGAACCATCGACGGCGCAGACTGGGTCTTGTTCGCCAAGAACGGCGCAGACGCGACATCCATGGCCGTCATGCTGGCCCGCGGGCATGCGAAACGAACGAAGATCGTCCTTGCCGGGGAGGGCTACCACGGCACCCAGCCGTGGTCCGGGTCCAACTCGGTGGGGATAACCCAAGCGGACAGGGCCGACATCGTCATGGTACCCTGGGGCGACCTCGATGCCTTCAGGGAGGTGATCGCCCGCCACAAGGACCAGATTGCAGGGGCCATGTTCACCCCGTACCACCACCCGACATTCGCCGACCAGAGGCTGCCTGAGCCGACTTTCTGGCCCGAGATGAGGAGGATCTGCGACGAGAACGGTATCGTGCTCATCATCGACGACGTGAGGGCCGGATGGCGGCTCGATCTCAAGGGCTCGGCACACTATTTCGGCATCAGACCGGATCTGGCCTGCTTCAGCAAGGGCGTTGCCAATGGGTATGCCCTTTCCATGCTCGTGGGGGGAGACAAGCTCAGGATCACCGCTTCCAAGGCCTTCATGACCGGCTCTTTCTGGCTGAATGGCCCCGAGATGGCGGCCGCGCTGGTGTGCCTCGACGAGATGGAGGCCATAAACGTCACGAAGGTGGTGAAAGAGCTGGGAGAAACCCTCATGAAAGGGCTCCACGACCGGGCAGATGCCCACGGCCTGAAGCTGTCCATCACCGGGCCTCCTGCCATCCCCTTCATGAAGTTCGCCAATGAAACCAACTTCCTCAGGTCCCAACTCTTCTGCGGGGAGTGCGCCAGACGGGGGGTCTTCTTCCACCCGCACCACAACTGGTTCCTCTCTGCCGCGCACACCC
>JAJFUP010000165.1 GCA_021372395.1 Deltaproteobacteria bacterium | reverse complement strand
CCTCGGCCTGCTTACGCTTGGAGATGTCGCGCACGACCCCCTTGAACCCGGTGATAGTGCCGTCGGCATCACGCCTGAGGGCTACCGAGGACTCCACATCAATCTTTTTACCTTTCTTTTTTATGATCTCCCAGTCGAAGCCCTTGATCGGTTCTCCAGTGACATAGACCTTGTGGAAAAACTCGAAAACCTTGTGCGCGTTCTCCTTGTCCACGTATTGGTGAAAATTCATGCCCATCATCTCGTCATTGGTGTAGCCGAGATTCGTCACTGCCGTGGCATTGAAGAAGGTGAAGTTCCCTTTCAGGTCCACCTCGAAGTAGGCCTCCTCCATGCTTTCGAGGATGTCCCGGTAGCGTTCCTCGCTCCACCGGAGGCCCTCTTCGGCGCGCTTGCGCTCGGTGATATCCATCAAAGAGCCTATGCTCTCGGTCGTACCGGAGATTAAGGCAATGGTGAGCAATATGTCCCTGATCCCGCCGGAACGGTTTCTGAACCGGAACTCGTAACTGTTCGGGGCTGAACCGGATTCCTCCCTGCGCTGCTCATGGAAATCCTTCATCCTCTCCAGGTCTTCATCTGCAATGAACACCATCCAGCTCAGCTTGCCTTCAAGTTCCTGCTTCGAAAAACCCGAAAGCTTCTCGAAGTTCGCATTGGCCTGACGGATGGTCGTGTCCGAGCCGATGATGATGCTGGCCGTCCCGGTGTTCTCGAAGACGGTGCGATAATGCTCTTCGCTCTTCCTCAGGCTATCCATGTTCATCTTCCATTTGGTGATGTCGCGGGCGATGCCCTGAACGGCATGGGGCTGCCCGCCCCGGTAGATGACCGATGATTTCGTCTCGAGCCAGATGAAGCTGCCGTCCCTGCAACGGAGCCTGAATTCGTCGGGGTCTTTCTGGGAGCCCGTTTCTCTCAATTCCTGAAAGGTTCGAGCCACCAGCTGCGCCTGATCTTCTGAAAGGAGGGAATCCAGGGTGAGCGCCGGGAGATCCTCCCGCGAATACCCGATCGCGTCCAGTGCCGCATCATTGGCATCGATGAACCTGCCTTCGAAGTCATGGATGTACACCATGTCGAAGGAGCGGTTATAGAGCGCCTGGTAGCGCTCCTCGCTCTCTCTTGCAGATTCCTTGACAAGGAGGCACTCCTGCTCGAGTTCCTCGATCCTCTTTGCCAGTTCCTCACGGGTCGGTTCATCGTTCATCTTTGTTTCCTCGGGGAAGAGTTGTCTATCCTATCGGAAAAAGAACAAGATCTACTGAGCATTGCCCCCTTTCTTTCACCGGGAGGACCCGGACGAAGCAGGCCCCTGTTTCCAGAGGAGGCTGTTCAGGCCCGACCTGCGCCGTGTCCTGCGGCCCACGGCCAGGGCAAGGATCCCGAAGTCCGCCCAGATCTCCATGCCCGTCCTTGCCCTGGTCACCGCCGTATAGACAAGCTCCCGGGTGAGCACGGGGAAGTCCCGCTGAGGCATCACGAACAGGATGCGGTCGTACTCCGATCCCTGGCTCTTGTGCACGGTCATGGCCCATGCGGTCTCGTGGCCGGGCAGTCTCATGGGCGAGATCATCCTCACTGCATCGTCGCGGTCCCTGAAGCACGCCCGCAGATCGCCTGCGGCGTCTTTCAAAATGATGCCGGTATCCCCGTTGAAGAGGCTCAGGCCATAGTCGTTCTCGGTGATGAGCACTGGCCTTCCGTGGTAGTGCAGCGTAGAAGTATCGATGAGACCCGCCTCGCGAAGGATGCTCTCTGCCAGGCGGTTCATGGCACCCACCCCGTAGGGCCCTTCCCGCACGGGGCAGAGGATGCGGAAACCGTCGTAGAGGCGCAGGCATGCACCGACATCGCCTGCACCGAGATACGGCCCGTACCCGCGGAGCACGGCATCCTTCGCCGCGTCCTTGAGCTCCTGGGGGGCCGGGAGCTTTCCCGACGAGAGCTCGTCCCCGGTGCTGCCTCGAAGTATCTCGAGGACTGCGGGGATATTTCCTTCATTGATCTCGATGCTGAGCCGGTAGATGGGGCTGTCCTCGGCAAACCGGTAGGTGGTGGTGAGTTCGGCCAGCGAGTCCTGCATACCGGGCTCGCCTCCTGCCGGCACCGTACACCCCGTGGTGCTTTCCACGAGCGCGGCCAGCCCGTCCGAGTAAGCGTGAGAGGACCCCGCATCGCAGATATCACCGAGCACGTAGCCCGCCGCCACGGAAGCCAACTGGTTCTTGTCCCCAAGCAGGATAAGTCTGCTCGAGGGCTTGAGGGCCTGAACGAGCCGGCTCATGATGGCAAGATCGGCCATGGACCCCTCGTCCACCACGATCACGTCGTGAGGCAGCGGGTGGCTTGCGGAAAAACGGGGCCTTGGCATGCCCAGGAGACGGTGGATGGTGGAGGCCTCCCAAGGTATCCCTCCGGTAACCCCTGCTTCATGGTCCGGTAGGCCTGGTCCGCCGCGGACGGCCTCCTCGATCCTGCGGGCAGCCTTGCCCGTGGGAGCCGCGAGCGCGATCTTCAGGCCCGGCTCCTGCTCGAGGAGAAGGGCCAGGATCCTAGCCACGAGCGTTGTCTTGCCCGTGCCGGGTCCCCCCGTTATCACGCACAGAGACCTGCTGAGCGCGATGACACAGGCGTTCTTCCGGGCCGGGTCTTTATCCGGAAAGAGACGGGCGAGGCCCGCGCGGAAAAGCTCCCGGTCGAAGGCTTTTTCCTGGGCATTCAGGCGGAGCAGGCCCCTTGCCAGAATATCCTCGTTCGTGAAGGAGCGGTGGAGATAGAGCCTGCCTGCTTCATCCAGGATGAGCGGGCAGAATGCGCCCGGGGCACCCACCACCGGCGTTGCCTGCAGCGCCGACACCCAGGCGTGGGTCGAAGGCAGGTCCGCTGCGCCAATCGTTGCGTCTTCCTCCTTGAGCGCGTCCAAAGGCTCGTTCAGGTCAAGGCACGTGTGCCCTTCCCTGCCGAGCCTGCTGAGCAGCGCCGCCGCAAGGAGGAGACCGGGGTTGTCCGATCCCGAGAGCTGCACCATGAACCGGGCGAAGTGCAGGTCAATGGGTGCGAACACGATCCCGGGGAGCAGATCGTCGAGATCGGCTGCAGCAGAAAGGTTCAGCGCGTCTTCATGCATCATCCTGTATCCTCGACCAATGTGTCTTCGAAGGCTGCAGCGCGTGCGGAGGTACTGCAAATCTTCGACTTGGCCTCTTCACCATGTGTCACAGACAACCCGCTGGGTTGTCTGTGACACATGTCGAAGAGGTATATTTTTTCTTCATCACGACGGTGCGCCCGATACTCACGAACCATCCCCCTTTTCTCGCCCGCCTTTCCAGGAGAGCTTCAGCACGCTCAAAAGTATTCCGGTTTTTCTTACCTTAGCCTCGTCAAAAGAGTCACATACATCCCGTCGGGATGTATGTGACTCTTTTGACGAGGACAGGTTTCCCCAGCCCAAGGGTGAAGCAGATCCCGCCATTCACGACCCCTCTCCCATGAGCGCATCTGACAGCCCCTCGATCACCCCTTTGTCCGGCCGCGCCCGGAATACCCCGTACTCCGGCCCCCGGTCGGGGTCCACGCCGCGGAGGAACACGTAGAAGACCCCGCCGAAGTGTTCGTCGTAGGCGTATCCGGCGAGGCGGTTTTTCAGATATCGATCCAAGGCCACGCAGTAGAGGTGGTACTGGAGGACGTAGTGGTTCTTCACCATGGCCTCCAGAAGGGCGTCCTTCCCGTAGTCTTCCACGCGATCGCCCAAATGGTTGGACTTCCAGTCGACGAGAAAGTACCTGCCCTGGTGGCG
>JAJFUP010000157.1 GCA_021372395.1 Deltaproteobacteria bacterium | reverse complement strand
GGGTATCACCTGTTTCGGGGAGTACGTACGTCTCCCCCCGGGACACTGCCGCGGGGGGAGACGCGTGTTCTGCGCTTTTACTCGACCGCCTTGGCGATCTGCAGGATCTCCATGGGGAGCTGATAGTTGAGGGTCTTGAGCTGCTTCGTGTCCACGAGAACTTTGAGCTCCTCCTGTTTGAGGATAGGCAGCGTCCCGGGTTTCACGCCGTCCTTGAGGATCTTCACCGCCTGCTGGCCCGAGAGCGACCCGATGACCCCGAAGTCCGACCCCACGTAGAGGATGGCACCCGGGACCTTCATGAGGGCGAAGCTGATGACGGGGATCTTGGTGGTGCCGGAGAAGGTGTTGAGCTCACGGCACGCCTCGTAGTCCCGCAGTCCGTAGTACGTGTCGAGGGGAACGGCAATGGCATCGGCCCCCTGCTTCTGGAACTCGACAAGCGTCGGCGTGATACGGTCGTTCTTGCTGATCTCCTTGCTGATGACGGTCATGCCCACACTGGGGGCATACTTCTTTGCCTCCTGCACGTGGGCCACGGCGTTCTCGTCGTCGCTGTGGGCCATCCCGATGACCTTCACCTTGGGAAAGGCGAGCCTTATGATCTTGACCGCATCCTTCATGTTCATGTACAGGGTGGCGCCCGTGAAGCCCGGTCCTGCCTCGGTGAGCGACTTGCACCCCGCTGCCTGCGGTATGGCCACTGCCGAGAAAACGAGCGGGATGCCGGCTGCGATCACCTTGTCCTTGGCGTACTTGGTGGCGGGCGTCCCGATGGTCAGGACCAGGTCGGGCTTGGCGCTCACGATCCGGGATGCCTCGCTCTTGATCTTCATGAGGACCCCCACCTTCTTCCACAACCCGCCCTTTTCCACGTCGAAATCGATGATGGTGCGGTTGATGACGAGGTTTTTCCCCTGGACATAGCCCGCCTTCTCGAGCTCCCTGACAAACCCCAGGTAAGACTTCTGGAACGGCTCGATGCCGGTCACCTGCAGCACCTCCACCTTGATCTTCTCCTCTGCGGAGCAGGGCAGGCATATCCCGACCACGAAGATACCGACACACACCAGGAACAGAATGCCTCTCTTCATACCATCTCCTCCTCTCCTTCACTGGACATGTTCGCTGAGAACCATATGATAATGCAATAATATCGGCACATCAGTAAGCACATATCGGCTGCAGTGTCAATTCGGTTCCTCGGAGAGTCCACGGAAATCTTTGCAATATCAACGATATTCTATTGGCCTGTTCATTTCCGTCGTCTCGCCGAACACCCGGCGGGAGGACGGAAATGAACAGGTACGGTTTTCCCTTCTGGCGTGAAGGCTGGCATGGAAAGATGCCTGTCACCCGTGAAGAGGTGGTCAACGACTGTCAGATGTTGAGGCCTGACCCCGCTGGAGGTGTTCCTTGAGAAACTGCCCGGTGTAGGAGCGCTCCACCCGTGCGATTTCGTCCGGGGTCCCCTGGGCAACGATGCTGCCGCCTTCGTCGCCGCCTTCGGGGCCGAGGTCGATGACGTGGTCCGCGGATTTGATGACATCCATGTTGTGCTCGATGACCACCACGGTGTTGCCCTCGTCCACGAGCTTGTGGAGCACGATGAGCAGCTTGTTGATGTCGTCGAAGTGCAGGCCGGTCGTGGGTTCGTCGAGGATGTAGAGGGTGCGTCCGGTGGAGCGTTTCGAGAGCTCCCGGGCGAGCTTGGTCCGCTGAGCCTCGCCGCCGGAGAGCGTGGTGGCGCTCTGGCCGAGCCTGATGTAGTCCATGCCCACATCGATGAGGGTCTGGAGCTTGCGCCTGATCCGCGGCACGGCGTCGAAGACCTCCATGGCCTGGCGTATCGTCATGTCCAGCACGTCTGCGATGGATCTCCCCTTGTAGCGCATCTCCAGGGTCTCGTCGTTGAACCGTCTCCCCTGGCACTGGTCGCAGACCACGTACACGTCCGGCAGGAAG